>JBAWWQ010000256.1:0-2298 GCA_037146655.1 Chlamydiota bacterium
GCGTTTCCTCCTCGCCCTAAAGGACGAGGTATCCACGCTGTAAAACATGATGAAACTCGTGATTGCTTCTACCAATTATCATAAGATCCGCGAGTTTCGCTCCATGTTGAAAGATTTCTCTCACATAGATATCTTGTCTCTTAAAGATTTTCCAGACTATATCCCTCCCGAAGAATCGGGATCTTCTTTTGAAGCTAATGCTCAAATTAAGGCCTTAGATGCTGCAGCAAAACTAGGTTGTCTTGTATTAGCCGATGATTCTGGTTTAGTTGTACCAGCTCTAAATGGAGAGCCTGGTGTTTATAGCGCCAGATATGCAGGGATCCATGCATCTGATGCAGATAACCGAAACAAACTTATTCAAAATCTCACTCGATTACCTGAAGAAAAAAGAGTAGGTTACTATGAATGCTCTATGACACTTGCTTCAAAAGAAGGGATAAAAAAGCAAGTTAATGGTTTATGCGAAGGGCAACTTCTTCTTATACCTCGTGGCTCAAGAGGCTTTGGCTACGACAGCCTTTTTGTTAAATATGACTACAGTAAAACTTTTGCCGAACTTGAAGACGAATTAAAAAACAAAATTTCCCATAGAAGAAAAGCTTTTGATAAGCTGATCAACACGCTACATACTCTTTTGGGTTAAATGCATTACTTTATAGACGGTTACAACTTTTTATTTCAGCTCTATGAAGAAATCGATCCTTTAAGGCAAAAAAGAGATGAAGTCATCGAAATTCTCCAAGAAAAACTTCGCTATTTAAAACTTAATATCACCATCGTTTTCGATAGCCACTATGCTCAAGGTAATTTTTTTCCTACACGATTCGACCACCTATCCTTAGAAATCATTTATACTCCTTCAGGACAAACTGCAGATTCTTATATTTTAGAAGCCCTAACTTGGAAAAAAAATAGAAATCAAGAAACAGTAATCACTTCTGACAAACGACTAGGGAAACTTATTCAAGAACTTGGGGTTAAAGTAGAACCTATAGAAGCTTTTATTCCTTGGATCTTAAAAAAAGAGCTACAGCATCATCGCAAAGAATATAAACATACGCTTCAAGAAAGCCCCAGAGAATTTAAACGTCTACTAGAAGCTTTCGAAAAAAACTTTAAAAATGAAGAGTCTTAGACTTCTACTGTTATAATTTATACATAAAAGAAAGAAGGTTTGCTTTAAAAAGTATTTCATCCTTCTTAAAGCTTTCATTTTTACATCATTGAATGAAAAATTTAGCTCCGCATAACGTGTTTTCTTAATCTACATAAAGCCACTTGAGCTCATAATTAATCTGTCTTTCTAATTTTCTATCAAGCTCTCCATTGATATAAAATAAGTCATTCATAAATAAATGATTGTATTTTTTTTGTTTATACTTTCCTAGAGATTTATCCCCTTTATATTCCTTGATATCTACAAAAGGCTCTTTTGTTTTTATATCAAAAATTTCAGAAATTTCCTGAAGAACTTCTTTTGGATGATCTCTAAAAGATTCATAATTAATATAATAAACATTAGAAACATGCCGTTTAAGATTTAACAGGGTTTGGATTTTTGCAGAGCGTAGACGAAGAGCATTTTTAAAATTTTTACTTGTTCTAGGATTCTTATCAACCAAAAAATTCTTAGTCTTTTCCGCTTGAGTTGTTGGGTCTTTTTCATCTAATTTCCAAGGGGTTCTAACAAATTTTGTAAAGTTTATTTTGCGAAGATTTTTTGCTGAATGATGTGGCGCTAAATACAAACTTCTAATCCAATCATAGGGATTTCTAAAAACAATAATAAACAAACAGTTTTCGCTATGTCCCAATGTGAAAAAATCAGATAGATCTTCTTGTTCATTTTTTATAGAAGACATATCAATCCATGCAGGAAAGTGTTTCCATCCGTACGCAAAGCACTCTTGTAGGAAAGTGTTTTCTTTAAATAAGGCTTCTACATAATTACTACCAGAACATCTCTCTGCAAAAAATTGAACTCTTTCTATTTTACCACTTCCTTCTCTTTTAACATTTATTGCAAACTCAGAGCCCCATATAAGCTGCCTCCATAAAGTAAAAAAAATAAAAATCAAATATACCATATAAGCCCTCGTGGTAGGAACAATAAGTCTATAAAAGAATGCTTTTAAATCCTAGTAAAGCGTGCTTAATTTTTTATTGTATGCTCAAATCCACATAGAGTATTATCAAACTAAGAAGAACTATTTAAAGCTAATTGGATTAAATGGTCAATAGGATAATATAAATGTCCACATCCGTTGAAAAAATAAAAGAAAGACTGTCCATTGT
>JBAWWQ010000257.1:0-2287 GCA_037146655.1 Chlamydiota bacterium
AAAAACAGCTGCATTAATAGCATGAACTTCTTGTTTTAGATCATCTAAAGGAGCTCCAAACTCTGCTATGATACCATCACCTATAAATTTATCTAAGGTACCACTGTGAGCAAAAATAATCGTGATCATTTTTTCAAAATATTCATTAAGCAGTGCTACAACTTCTTCAGGTAGTAATTGTTCAGCAATTGTTGTAAATTGGCGAATATCAGAAAAAAGAATAGTGACCTTTCTTTTTTCACCTTCAAGTTTTGTAGATTGATCAGATGTTAAGATTTTCTCTAAAACATATTGAGATACATAGCGGCTAAACCCAGATTTTAATCGATTTCTTTCTTCTAAACCTTTAGCCATTGCGTTAATTGTAAAGGCAAGATCATTAAATTCATCTTTAGTGTTGAGATAGATGCGTGTTTTTAGATCACCCTTGCCAATTTTGTCTATCGCGCTACATACTAAAGCTATAGAACTTGTTACAAGTCTTGATAAGTAATGTGCAATAAGTAAAGAAATAATAAGAGCGATAATTAATGCTATCAATCCATACAAAAGAAGTACTCTCATTTTTCCATAGATATAGTCAGCATTCATCTCGATAGCGAGCGTAGCTACAACTTGATCTTGACTATCATAAATAGGGGCAAAAGCTGCAAACCAAGCGCCCCAAGGATCTTTGTAAGCTTTATCTAAAATAACGGGTTCATCTAGATGATTAAGTAAAGGTGTTAAAGGACGGAGAATATCCCCAAAATGTCCAGCGTCTAGAGGGTTTTCTTCTGCATCTGCGATGAATGTAAACTGATTGTAATCGGGGTGGTACTTAAGTATGAAAAAATATTTAATAAAAAAATTGGGTCTTCTATTACCGTTGCGTAGAAATCGTAGTTGATTAACTATTGTTTTATAGTCTGGCATTTCAGTGCTTTGTCTTGTTTGAAATTGTTTAACTATATCACCGTTGATAGAGGCAGCAGAGCTAATAACAATAGAAAGAAGCTCCGTACGAATTTGATTAAGTAGAAGTTTTGAGCTACCCTCATAAACAATAAATAAAGCTAGCAAGGTGCTCAGTGCAACTAAACTGCTAAAGGTTGAAAAAAGCTTGGTTTTATATCTCATGAAAAAAAATACCCCTGCTATTTTTTCAATCTAATTCTTCTACTTCTTTTTTTCAATGATGATAGTAGAAATCTAAAAATTATTAAATGATACTTAAAAAGTTGATTATATGACAGTTGTAAGTTGTTGATTACCAAAGAGAGTAGTTTATTAGGAAATATAATTGAAAAAATATACGGTTATAAACACTATTGAGTAGATCTCTATGTAATCCATGACTCTAAGAGCTCTAGAAGCTGCTGGCCAAAAGATCTGTATTCGATTTGTTGTTCCATCTGATAGTCAACTATCCCCTCCTAAAAGACTGACTATTACTCTTAGTTATTGAATGCCAAAATTCGGCATTGACATCCTCCTCTCCCTAAAGGAAGAGGAGGATGTCAAGTCAAAGAGATCTTCTTCACCATCTGAGGCGTCTTTAGAGCTTGGATTAATCCCTATGGATGCAAGCTCTGTTACTCAGACTTTTGATCATTTAGCTTTTGCTACAAGGCTTACTTCAGGTTCTTGTAAGAGCGAGCTAGTGAGCTCTTTTAATGCAGCTACATAAGTAGCCATAGCGCTATCTGGCTTTTCTTCTGAGTTTTCATAAGCCTCTTGGATGATCCCAAACTCTTGAGGATATTTTATCTTAAGAGTTTCTTTCCACTTATCTTGCTCTATTAAGAAAGTAACGAAAGCCTCTTCGTTAGCAAGTTTCTCTATAATATCCGCTCTGGCAGTTTCTAGATCTACCGTTGTTAAATTGCTACACCTAAAGTAGAGCATCTCTTGGAGGGTAATAGGTAGATTTAAAGCTTCTCTAAGTTTAATAGGATAACCTAAGTAAATTTCAATTTCTTCAATACGCCCTATAAGATAATTTTTATCGTCTTCTGAGAGATCTTGTCGATTGATGATTGCTAAACGCAGTTCTAAGACTTTATGCCCCGCATGTTCTTTTAAAAGGTTATAGGTCCATACACCTCTTTTTAAAAAGTCTGCAACATGGAGATGTTTTTGTAGATCTAACGTCGTAAGCTGCCTTGTAATATCTAAATCTAAAATAGATAGAGCAACCCTATCACCACAAGTCATTGCTGCATCAGCAATGACATTCCAGAAGCTTGTGCGAAATGCTTCATTTGTAGAAGCTAAATCTAAAATATGCACGATAGATCTATAAAAA
>JBAWWQ010000258.1:0-2287 GCA_037146655.1 Chlamydiota bacterium
GTTGTTAGAGTATTGATTTCATAGGTCCCTGTTTTTTTAGCTATGAGATTGCCTTTAGTATCGAGTACTACAAGCGTTGGGATCCCTTGTATTTTATATAAATGAGCAAGTTCTTGATTGGTGTCGATATTTACTTTCAAGAACTTGATCTTTCCAGCAAATGTATCAGCTAGTTTTTTGTAGATGGGTGTGAATTGATTGCAAGGGCCGCACCATGTTGCATCAAAATCTATCAAGATAGGCAGCTCACTAGATTTGATTGCTTTGTTATGTTGGGCCGTATCTTGGATTTCAATAATCTCAGCCGTAGGTTGCTTGCTGGACGCGTTTATATTCACTAGTTGCTCTGTAGCAGGAAGAGAAGAGAGGTACGCTTTAGCTTGAATCGCAGCTTTAGCACCATCACCTGCTGCAGAAATAGCTTGTTGAAAAACAGGATCTGCAATATCTCCAACGGCATAAACACCAGGAAGGGAAGTTTCTTGAAAGTTTTTTAAAATAACAAATCCTTGTTTGTCTAGCTCGATTTGGTTTTTTAAAAGAGTGGAGTTGGGGATAGATCCAATTGCTAAAAATACAGCATCCACAGCAACAGTAGAGGGTTTTTGACTAAGTAAAGCAATAGAGGTGACTTGGTTTTTGTCTCCTTTGATTTCTTGAACTGTAGTTTGATACATGACTTCGACATTAGATTTTGTAAGAAGAGCATCTCTTCTTGCATTTTCAAGCGTTTTAAAGGCTTGCCCTCTTACAATAACGAAAACCTTTTTAGCGATCCCTGCAAGGTAGTGTGCCTCTGTAATAGCTGCATCACCACCACCTATTACAGCAACTATTTTATTTTTATAAAGAGAACCATCACATACAGCGCAGCTATAGACACCTTTAGAGAAGTAGGTTTTTTCTCCAGGAACATTTAAAAGCCTAGGGTTGGATCCCATCGCTATAATGGCTGTTTGTGTTTTAATAACACGTGGAGTGGACAGGCCAAAAATAGGGCGTGTAGTTAAGGTAAATGGACGTTTGGAAAGATCTATGCCAATAACTTTTTCGTTTAAAAATTGAGCCCCGTTAGCTTCTACCTGGTTTTTTATTTTAGCAACTAGTGCGGCTCCTGCGATATCTAGCTCTGCTGGCCAGTTTTGTACTTTAGGAGACTGCGCTAAAGCACCACCTGGTTTGTCTCCTTCAATCACAAGAGGGGAGACTCCAGCTCTTGAAAGATAGAGTGCGGAGGTAAGGCCGCCGATGCCACCTCCTATAATGACTGTATCATAAATTTTTTCTGCAGCTATTAGTTGAACTCCTATGAATATAGTGCTGAGTAATAGTAAAAGCTTAAGTTGCATAAAACACTCCTATGTTAGAAAAGTTTTGTGAGTGTAGCAGGCTATTTGGAATTAAAGGAAAAAAATAATTTAGGTTATGAAAAAGAATTCAGCGGGTTTACTTTTAGAACATTGAAATAGTTTTTTATAAGACTATATTGTTTTTTTTTGTAACTTCAGTTTATAGATAGACACATCTTCAATCTACACAGGTGATTCATTCTATGAGCTTTTTAAATAACCCGTTTAAGACTTTAAAATCCCTAAAATTAGACCAAGAATATTACTATTACTCACTACCAGCTCTTGAAGAGCAGGGACTCGGGGCTATTAAGAGACTCCCTGTTTCTATTAGGATTATGCTCGAATCTCTTTTAAGAAACTGTGATGGAAAGAAGGTGACAGAAGAAGATATTTTAAGGCTTGCTAAGTGGAATCTTAATGCAAAAGGGGATGTCCCTTTTGTAGTATCGAGAGTTCTTTTACAAGATTTTACAGGTGTGCCACTTCTTGTGGATCTAGCAGCTATGCGTGATGCTGTAGCTAAGGTGGGGTCAAATCCTGGCCTCGTAGAGCCTTTAGTGCCTGTAGATTTAATTATAGATCATTCAGTTCAGGTGGATCGCTCTGGAACAGACGATGCTTTTTTGTTTAATTTAAAACTCGAGTTTCAAAGAAATGAGGAAAGGTATGCTTTTTTAAAGTGGGGGCAACAAGCTTTTAAAACTTTTACTGTCTATCCTCCGGGCATGGGGATCTGTCACCAAGTGAATTTAGAGTTTTTAGCAACTGTGGTAACAGCAAAAGAAATACAAGGAACTTATGTTCTTTATCCAGATACTTTGGTGGGAACAGATTCTCATACAACGATGATTAATGGGTTAGGAGTTGTTGGTTGGGGTGTTGGGGGGATAGAGGGGGAAGCTGCTATGCTTGGCCAACCTCTTGTGATGGAAATG
>JBAWWQ010000259.1:0-2282 GCA_037146655.1 Chlamydiota bacterium
ATAAAAAAACCAAACTATTTTCAGGAAATGATTGAAAAAAAAGATCCCAAATTAATTATAAAAAAAAAAATACCCGGCATTATTCCATATTCAAGATCATGTCCATCAAAAGATAAACGAGTTCCAGTTATTTTAACAGATGCACAATTAGAAAAAATTAATAAAGAACATAAGGGTTTATTAAAAGAAGAAGATGTTATCAGATATGGGACAGATAGTAAAAAAAAATTCAACTATATATGTCCAAGATATTGGGATTTAAAAAAGAATGTAAGTTTAACACATGAAGAAGTAGAAAAAATAAAAGCAAAAGAGGGTGATGTTGTTATACCTCCAGGTGCTGAAAAAATTCCACCAGGTAAATATATTTTTGAATTTACAGAAGATAAATATCATATTGACAAAAAAACCGGACAATATAAATCTCAATCACCCGGTTTTGTAGATAGCAAAGAAAGTGCTGGAAGTAAATATTGTATACCTTGTTGTTTTAATAGTGAAAACTTTGCAAAAGATAAGCAAAATATAGCACGACAGTCATGTGGTTGTCCAAGTATAACTGCACACAATCAAGCAAATCCAAATTCTAAAAGTTTTGAATGTAAAGGGAAAGAAGCCGCATTTAAAGCTTCGCCTGTAAGACGTGTTCGTGGTAAAGGAAAACAGATAAAAGGCGAAGAAGTTGCAGAGTCTAGCGAGACTGATGTTGAACGTGAAGGAGAAGGTGAAGGTGAAGGAGAAGGAGCAGAAGCTCGTCCTAGCATTGTAGCGGAATCTAAAGCGGTGAAGAAAGGTAAACCAATGTTGTCATCCGAAGCAATTAGACAAGCATTAGCTAAACAAACACAAGCTGGGAAAGATATAGATATATTTGCTTCATCTGAAATAGAAGAACCAGCAACACCATCGTCACAACCAAGTATAAGCGGACAACAACCTTTTAAAAAAACATTTCAACCTAAAAAAGAAATTTTGATTATGGGACCTGAAAGACATACCGAATTACCGGATGGTATATATGGATATTTACTACCTCAACTACAGGCATTTTTTTCACAAAGTGTTAAATCGTGTGTAATAAATGAAAAAAGCACACTTTTAAAACCAGGTGTTTCTTGTTTGTTACAAAGAGGTGTGCAACCAGGAGAAATAAAAAAAACAAAAATGATTGCATTAGAGCGAACAAAAGGAGTAACTGAAAAAGAAAAAATATTTTATTATAATAAAAATCAAAGTTTTATAGGAGCTCTTGCTGATATATATGCAAAATATATAGAAGAACCACTAGAAGAAGAAAGAAAAAAAATTACTATTTCTGAAATGAAAAAAATTATTCTAGATGCAATAGATATTGATACATTTATGATGTATCAGAATGGCACGCTTATAAATACATTTAATTATAAACAAAGGACAAATAAAACATCAAATTTACACGGTGAAAATGACGACGACGGCGAAGGTGCACGTGAAGGTGAAGGTGAAGGCGATGAAGAAAGCGAGGAAGAAAGCGAAGGTGAATCTGTTGAAGAAAATTCAATCAGTAATGAGAGTAGCGAAAAAAGTAGCATTGGATTGCATGGTGGTGGTAGTTCTGATGAAAGTAGTGGAGAGGGCGAAGGCGAAGGTGAAGGTGAAGGTGAGGGACAAGATTTACTTGATTTTTTAGAAGAAAGCGGTAAAGAATCAGGTAATGAATCGGGTAAAGAATCAGGCAAAAAACTTGAAAGTCAACCTATTGAAGAAATAGAATTCGAAGATAGTGGAAGTGGTGAAGAAAAGAGTGATGAAAAATTGAAAAATTTAGAAAAAGGTTTAATGTCTTCATCGGAATCTGAATCTGTATCTGCATCGGCCCCTCAACCTCAACCCCAACCCGAATCCGATTATGAATCAGATGTAGAGCCAGGATTTGAAATTAAAGAAAAACCGAAAGGAGAACCGCAAATGTTTACTGCTGCCACTTCTTCAAATAAAGAACTTGGAGAACAACGCGAAGAAGAACAAAAAGATGATAAAGAGGACAGTTGTATGGTAGACGATGCAGTGTTTAGAAATAGATTATCAAAACCAGATTTTGAGTATAGAGAATCAGCAATTTTTAAATCAATTAAAAAAATATTAGACACTGATGCACAATTTATTTTCTTCAAGAAAGTAGTATGCTCATATGAAAATTTCAAAAAATACATAAATAGTAATACTACTTATATAGATTACCAATACCTGTGGGATATTATAAGCACACCTAACCCAAAATTATTTAAAGATGGCATTAATAT
>JBAWWQ010000260.1:0-2266 GCA_037146655.1 Chlamydiota bacterium
TTGTAATATCGGTTACTAACAGATCATCCTCTGGAAATTCCATTTTTTTGTATGGTTCAATAATAGGTAAATGTTTTGCTATCTCTTGAACTTGCTTTAACGCTTCTACACTGCTACAATCAATATTTATACTAGATTTATCTGGTAAAAGGATCACCCATTGATCTTCTTCAGCCCAATTAAAAAACGTTGTAAGCTGATAGCCATCTGTAAAATTAAATTCTACATCTAAAAATTGAGAAAGAAACTGGAAAGATTGAAAACGTTGACACAATAACTTTTGAAGACTTGACTCCATATCATCGGGTAAATCATCCGAGCCAACTATATAATTCCCATATTGAGAAAGTCTCCATGAAGCATCACTAACCCATATGCACCACGGGTACTCAACACTTTTTATCCCATTCCTTAAAAAATATTCCTTGCCCTCTCCAAATTTTAAGAAAATATTCGAGCCTATAGAGTTATAAGCACGATTAATATCCAAATGAATTAAATTTGTTTTTACAAACTCACATGCTTTTAAAAATTGATTACTGTCCATGTCCTTTAATTGCCCAATAGCCTTCTTCTACTAATTCATGATAATCATAACCACGTTTTGTCACTTCATCATGAAATTTTTCTTTTTCATATTCTGTAAATCTTCTTCCTAATTTTTTTTCAATGTCTTTTTGAGCATCTTTAAATTGTTTATTTTGCACCCTATTAGGCGTTGGTATTCCATCTTTCTGTTTGCCTTTTTTACTCCGACTATTCTCCATTCTTGAATGCCCCTCAAGATGGTTCCCTGATGTCATCTTATCATAGTACCGATCCAACTCATACAATGAACGGTGTTTATTCATTTGTCTGTTATCGTACCATTCATTCCCTTTTTTAATGACCTCAGAGGTAACCCAACCTGTTCCAGCAATAACAGCACTCTGAAGAAGGAGTTCACCTAAAGCAACGCCACCTGCCCAAACAAGAGGGATCGCAAAAAAAAATCGCCCATCTGGATCAAAATAAGATAAAGGATTATTCAAACAATATTGATAAAGATCCGAGGTTTGACGAGCAGGATCTGGAGATAACCACCTTTTCAAGGTAGGTGAATAATATCGATCTCCAAAGTAAACAAGATTTAATTCTTTATCATAATATTTACCTGAAAAAATCCACGAAGTAGGCGCATTTTTAGAAAGCCCATTACCAAAAGGATCTGCTAAATCAAGCGAAATTACTTCCTTTGTATGAATATCAATCAATTTTACAATATTTGCTTGAATATCATGAATAGGTGCATAAATAGCATCTTTTGTTTCAATTGCAACAGCTTTTATTAAATCTTTATGATAAGAAAGTCCCGGAATACGTAGCTGCTCCACCTGACCCATGCTATTGAAGATAACGATTTCATGAGGTCCTAAATGACCATAAATCTCTTGCTCTCCATTAACAGTTTTAGAAATTCTCCTTCCTTTGTTATCATAAGTGTAGACAACTTCAAAATCAGGAGAAGAGGCACTAACCAATCTATTATCTTGATCATAGGTAAAAGAAACATCTCCCTTGCAAGCTATGTTGCCTACTATATCATACTCAAAAGACTCAGCAAAATCTTCTGTGATCAATTCATTTACATCGTTATACGAGTACTCTTTAATAACCCCATCTTGGTTATGTCTAATCAAACTTAGATTTTCGTTATATTCACATATTTCTGTATGGTAAGGGCTTGTAATCACACCTGATTTAGAATATATGATCTCCCCTAAATCTCCAATAAGGCTTTCTGAGACCAAATAACCTTCTGTATTATAGTGATAAGAATGTCGATAGATAAGATCCTCTTCTAAAGAGCGCCTTTCAATATACAAAAGCTGCTCATCATCCCAAACATAATGCACACTTCCAGCCTCCCCTAAAGAAAACGTATCTTCCTTAGCAGAAACCACTGAACAAAAAGCAATCAATAATCCAACTATATGTCTCATACAACCTGCAGAAAAAATAAATTTGAGACAATACGTAAACAATTAGAAATTCTGCAAGAGAAAATATTTTACAAGATATTATGAAGCTCTTTCACATAAAGCTTCTAGATCATTACATCCAAAAAACTATTTCTATTGAGTCCTACTAGTCTCTAGTAATTTTTGTTGTACAATGCTATCAATAAGCCTCATGTAACTATGCTCATTTAAAAGCCTTGCGGGTCCATCACACTCAAGAAAATCTCTTTTATAAAATAAGCACCATGGATTCACATAGAGCATGT
>JBAWWQ010000261.1:0-2257 GCA_037146655.1 Chlamydiota bacterium
TATAAAAAAAACTTTATTGCTGAATATGATACACTAAAACAAATTAGTTATAGTAATTCATGGGCAAAAACTCTTATATTTTTCTGGGTCTTCCGATTTGCCTTTTCATGGTGGGTTGCGGCGACTATCGAGGAGCTAGTCAGCCTTATTCTTATGCCCCTATGACAGCTGAAAGCCTTTGGATGCCTCCTAAATCCATCCGTAGAGAACCTATGGAATTAGAGGTAGCTGCAATTGAAGAATCTACTACAAAGAGTTTAACTTTAGCAGAAGTGATTGATATTGCTCTGCACAATAATCCCTATACTCAAGAGAGTTGGGCTCAGGCTAGAGAAGTAGCAGCCTCTTATGGACAGTCACTGCAAAACTATTACATCTTAAGCAATTTAACAAGCTCTTACGACAACTACCAAGAAGCTCTTTTTACAAGCCTTAATACAACAAATAATGCAACAAATGCCAATAACGCTAACACCTCTCAAACAACAGTGAATGGACAAAACACTTTTCATGGAATAACCTATGGATCACAGTTAAATCTTTCTTATACGATTTTAGACTTTGGACAAACAAAAGCAACCTCTCAGTCAGCGCTGCAAGCTCTGTATCAAGCAGATTTTACCCATAATCATGTTCTTCAAATGATGGTCAATCAAATTATGGTTGATTACTATGAGTATTTATCACAAAAAGCCCAAGTTAAAGCTGCTGAGCAAGATGTCGTAAATGCTCAAGTTGCTTTAAATGCTGTTTTAGAAAAGTTTAAAAATGGCCTATCCGATATTGGGGACAAAGTACAAGCTACGACAAAACTTTTAGAACAAAAGCTAAATTTAGTTGCTGCACAAAAAAAACAGACTTTAAGTTATACAACTCTTTTAAATCAGATGGGTTGTCCTGCTAACGCTTATTTAAGTTTTGAGCAGTATCCTGAAAAAATCCAACTTTTTGATATTGCTGACTTAAACTCACTTCTTCAAATCGCTGTTCAAAACAGACCAGATCTTTATGCAGCCGAAGCGGCTTTTCGATCAAGCGAAGAGAAATTAAAGTTAGCAAAAGCTCAAAGATACCCTGTGGTTACAAGTGATTTTGAAATAGGTAGAGAAAGAGCCAACCTAGGTATTGGTTCGTATTATGACTATAATTTAACCCTAAATTTAAATTTCCCGCTATTTCAAGGTTTTTTTATTCAAAATGGAATCAAAAAAGCACAAGCTAATACTGTGGTTAATAAAGCAAAACTCAAAGAGCTTCAATTACATCTTGTGCAAGAGGTCACGACTTACTATAACAATATTTTTTACGCTAAAGAAACCTATCAATACGCAAAAGAATTTTTAGAGTCTGCTCAAACTGATTTTAAAGTGAATTTAGAACAGTATAAGGCAGGGACGTCTACTATTGTGGATCTAATTAATGCACAAACCTCTGTTGCAAATGCTCAGTCGCAACTGATTCAAGGGGAAAAAGAGTGGTATACCTCTATGGCTAATCTAGTCTATTCCATAGGCCTACTCACAAATAAACCCAAAGAAGAGGTTGAATTTGACCAAAGTAGAAACTGTTTTCAATAAGAAAATAAAGAAGGATTTTTCAAAAAAACATCAACCCAAGCGCCATGTTTAAAAAACGCGCCTGTATAATTCATAGATAGAGGTAGAGACATCTCTACCTCTATCGCAAAGTTATACTTTCATGTTATGTGAAATTTGAAATTTTTCCATCTCAGTTTGATAAGCACATGCTCTTCCAACAACTCTATCATAAAACAAAGTTGTAAGGTTTCCAAAAACAGGAACAACTTCTACACTAGTTCTAAAAAGGTTAATACCAGCGTGTTCAATATACTGCAAATGTTTATATGTGCGAAAAAACCTCTCTTCAATAGGCTTACTTAAAAAGTCTTCAACTCCATAGAAACCTGCAAGGAATGTATGTTTTATAGATGATAAAGCACCCCAAATACCTCTATATGTACCTGTCACAGTTGATGCAATCGGATAATAAGACCAACTATTTAATTTTTTTTCAAATTCCACAAGTGATCTTTCATATTCTTGATATTCAAAAGCTTCAGAAAATCCTGAACCAACTTCTGATAAAGTAGTGTTAATAGACATAATTCAACCTCCTAAAGGGTAAATGTAATTAAACAATTTAACTGAATCTCTCCATTTCTTTATAGAAAATTCACAAAAAAATCATTTTTTAAGTCTTTTAAAACCATAGATTTATATAACTTTTTTTTGAATTT
>JBAWWQ010000262.1:0-2231 GCA_037146655.1 Chlamydiota bacterium
TATCAAGTCGATCGCTTGAATCATTTTTAGATACTACTGTAGAACTCTGTAAAGATACTAACTCCTGAGATTGTTTATACTGTCCTACAGGCCATATCTTTTTAAAACTTCTCTCTCCTGATCTTAACAACCCAATGAAAAATTGCTCTTTCTTTTTGTTTGTTGACGCCTCAACCAAACATACTTTTTGTGTAATAGGCATTAAAGCAGTACTGGTTATAAAAGACTTTGGAGTTGCTTGATCCTTTAAAATTAATGTTTGAGGTTGTGGATATGGAATGATTTCAAATTTCTTTGCAGACTTACCAATGTCAACTGCAACTACCCCTTTAACTTCTTGAACTACTTTCCCAAAAAACTCCCGTAACCATGATCCACCTTGAACCACTTCTAAAAGAAGATCTTCTTGAGCACCCACTCCTTCAACCATATCAAGTGATCGCGCAGGAGCTAATTGTTTTGTAGAATCTACTGTTACATTAGTAACAGCATGAATAGATTGACTTTCTATTTTAGTTGGATTAGTCAAAAAATTTTTATATTGACTATAAACTCTAAGTAGTTGATCTTCTTTAGGATCTATCCCCTCAAACATATCAAATTGATCGCTTGAATCATTTTTAGCTACTACTGTAGAACTCTGTGAAGATACTAAATTCTGAGATTGTTTATACTCTCCTACAGGCCATATCTTTTTAAAACTTCTCTCTCCTGATCTTAACAACCCAATCAAAAATTGCTCTTTCTTTTCGTTTGTTGATGCCTCAACCAAACATACTTTTTGTGTAATAGGCATTAAAGCAGTACTGGTTATAAAAGACTTTGGAGTTGCTTGATCCTTTAAAATTAATGTTTGAGGTTGTGGATATGGAATGATTTCAAATTTCTTTGCAGACTTACCAATGTCAACTGCAACTACCCCTTTAACTTCTTGAACTACTTTCCCAAAAAACTCCCGTAACCATGATCCACCTTGAACCACTTCTAAAAGAAGATCTTCTTGAGCACCCACTCCTTCAACCATATCAAGTGATCGCGCAGGAGCTAATTGTTTTGTAGAATCTACATTTAAAGCCGTGACTTTCTCCAATTCAAAAACCGATAATGTGATCTTTTCAATCGCAGCTTGGTCTAAGCCGACTGAAGCACTCAACGCACATATCTGATGTGTAATATCTTGAGCAGCTTTTTTTATCTCTAATTCTGCAACCTGTAAATTAGCTTTATTTGCTTTTGCTTTTAAAAAATCATCTACCTGTTGAAAGATACTTTGATATGCTTCTGATTCTATTACAGGAACATCTTCTTGAAAATAAGGTTGCACTACATCTGAACGTTCTCTAATTGGGAGAATATGTTCAATATAATAACTTAAAGAAATATCACATGTCTGAGTTTGATTTTTGACAGCATCTCTCTTTAACTCATCTGACTGAGCATAAGCTTGCTGCATTGCATCAGCAAAGCGTATTACTAAATCTGTAAATGTCATTTCAGCTTTTTTAAACCAATGCGGCCATGTATCAATCTCAAGTCCTTTGTAATCTTTTACAGCAGACACTGAAGTAACAAAACCCTCTCTTTCAAAATCTTGATGAACAACCGGTATATCATCTAAGTTAATTGGCTGGTCATTACTAGAATAACTTTTACCTTGAGCATAGCTTTCTATATAACTGTTAAGAGAAGCTTCACATACTTTTTTATCATTTTTTAAGTTATCCACCAAAGAATTGTACTTAAATTGTGCATCACTTCTACCTAATGACTCTAGATTTTCACCGATAAATTTTTTAATGCTTTTCCCACCTGAAAGGAACCACTCAAACCAAGATCCAATTAGCTTAGGCCCATCTTCATTACTGCGTGAATCAGTTTTTATTTCAGCTTTTTCTACTGATAACTTATGGTCTAACTCTCCAGCTTGCGGTAAGCATGGTGAAATAGTAGTTGTTCTATTTACATCTTTTGTAATTTCATCTGCTTTAAATGAATTTACTGGTCTTCTAAAAAATTCTAACGGCGTGCTCCAGCTTGATTCATTTCTTGAAGATGGAACCGGTGAAATAAAACCCCCTTCTTCTTCAAACATGTCAAAACTGGATGAATCAGTTTTTATTTTATCTTTTTCTACTGATAACTTATGGTCTAACTCTCCAGCTTGCGGTAAGCATGCTGAAATAGTAGTTGTTCTATTTACATCTTTTGTAATTTCATCTGCTTTAAATGAA
>JBAWWQ010000263.1:0-2227 GCA_037146655.1 Chlamydiota bacterium
TAAAGATTCTGGTCTCATTTGGTAGACTTAATATTTTTCTTACAGAATCATACATCGTTGCTGCGCTTCCACCCGACTTCCGCAGTTTTTCTCTGAGAGAAGGTGTGGAAGCCTTTGTTTATAAGGGTTTCAGTTTTTTAGGCACAACATTATTTTGTTATTTTACTATTTTAAATATATCTCTGCATGTTCGTGGCGTTTGATGTTAAAGGTTTTATAGATTTTTCTGGCCTCGTTTTTTATCGCACTTGGTAGCCTATAAAGATCACCTGTCTTTGTATGTCTTAAAATTGAAGCTTGTACCGATATTAACAATTCAACAATATTAGTTACACTGATCTTCTGTGTAAGGGCAACCTTATATTCTATAGTCTTGAGCACCGCAAAGCTCATATAGCACATGGCTATGTGCGCTTCTATTCTGCCTGCAGTCCAATGAAAGATAGGTCTCATTTGTAAATTATGTTTGTTGATTCTAAACTGTGCTTCAATTACCCATAGCCTTGCATATTTTGCTATTGCTTCCTGGGGGGTGATAGTCTTGTCATTAGTGATAAGACCATGTAGCCCATCCCATAATTCATCCTGTTCTATCTTCTCTGCGTCTACATAGCTCTTGTTGTCTTCGCTAGAAGTATATTTTTTTACCCCGCTATTGGAGATAAGCTTTTTTGTGCTACCAGACTCGCCAATAGTCTTGTTAATTTTATCTAAAATATTTTGCCTTTCCCGTGCATCATTGATAGCCCTTTTAGATTTATAACTGGTGATTAGACGTTTACCTTCATGCTCCAGATCCGCAATCCAGGTAAGATCATTGCCTATAATAGTAGGCTTATAGTTCTCCTCTGATAATACCTGCTGCTGCTTTTCTTTTTTAAGAGTCTTGAGTTTCGCTGCAACGATATAACGATAACCAGACTCATCTAACGCTTGTAGGTTAGCTTTACTAAACATTGCCCGATCAGCAATAAAACACACATCCTTAACCTTGAGGTAAGATTGCCAGCTGTTAATTGCCTTAAGTAAAGTGGTAACTTCTGCAGTGTTACCACTAAACAATTCGTATCCGAGTGGTAGCCCATCTTCATTAGTTGCAAGAGCAAGAACTAATTGTGTAGTATTAAAGCGATGATCTTTACTGTAACCAAAAGCTCGGAGCTCATCTATTTCCGTTGATTCAAAGTAAAGTGTAGTTACATCAAAGAATACCAGACTAATCTCTTTATTGGGAATCAGGGTTAGTGTGCTATTAAAGCATAATTCTTTAATTTTAGGTATTTGACCATGTACCTTGTCCATCATTCGGTAAATAGCATCCAGATCGTGATTCTTGTCAAATTGATCGCTTAAGTACTCTACTGATCCTCTTTTACTATCTGGCTTAACCATGCGTGCTAGTACTAGATCACGCAGCATCTCATTATCACGTTTCCTTGATAATAACTGGCTAAAATGCATCTGATCATAAACATGGCCACCTATTTGATGGACACCCTCTACAAGACGCTTTATCTCTACAACCTCATCCAATCTTACTGCACTTACAGGAATAATATCTTCTAACCGCTTTTTAGTTGGTCGCCCCTTTTTAACAGAGGTAGAAGCATTATAGGTGAATAGAGCTCCCTGACCGATTGTATCTTGTTGCTCAGCTTTGATCTTTGCGATCAAATCCTGCGCTAATGCAACTAATTTAGCTTCTTCTACTTCGTCAACGAACACTCCTAAATGACGTACTATACGTTGTTTGACGTTACCTTTGCTATCACGATAGCCTTCTACTATTTGAATAGATTGCCTTGGGCTATTAGGAGTTTTTTTACGGCGTATGTACATATTTAAGGCTATAAAATAAATGTTTATTCAATAGCTATACTATAGCAGAATTAAAACTAAAGTCATTAACAAAATATTCACTAGGCACAACAAAATTGCAACTAAGGATAATCTACCTTCTAATGCACCTTACGCAAGCCAATATCAAAAAAACTGCGGAAGTCGGGAAGAAATAGATCAGCTATTAGACGTCACAAAACTGATAGAAGGCAAGACTATTTGCGCTCTAGGAGATGCAGCTGCCTGGCCTATTCAAGGCTTAGTAAGACACTTCCGTCATGAGATTGAGGCAAGAATTAACGCAGCCGCGTCATAGAAAGTTCGTAGTCTTGATATTATACCTCTACTGCCTTAATATTACCCAGCGCTGCCCACTCAAGAATTTGAC
>JBAWWQ010000264.1:0-2220 GCA_037146655.1 Chlamydiota bacterium
GTATAATATAAGAAAGAACTTTTAATGGATGAACAGGATTTAAGGTTTGAAAGTATTTATCTAATTTTTTTTGTTGCAAAATCAATACTTTAGCATCACTTGAACTCGCAAGCATATGTAACATCTGCTCTAACGTTTTTTCTTCTTTCTCTGAAAGCCCTAACTCTTCAAAAGAAGCTGCCTTGGTTTTGTCTTCACTATGCGATGTCCAACTCCAATCATGAAACTCTGTTACATAGGTAGTTTCCGCATGAAGAACACTCCCAAAAAAACACAGCCCTAACACAAAAAAAATCATCTTTTGCATCTCATCCCCCCTTGACATTTAGATCCTTTAGAAAAAGATCGACCATAACGATTCAAATAATAGAATGCAAATCTGATTTTTTAAGATCCCCCTATTGTAGCCCCGCCTTGAATTAACATTTTTTTTGTAATATCATTAAGCCCTATCACCCCTTGAAAATTTGCCCCACTAACATTAGTTTCTCTTAGGTTAGCTCCTGTAATATTAGCTTTTTCTAAATTAGCATTATGTAAATTGGCACCCTGTAAATTCGCATAAGACAAATCTGCTTCTTTTAAATTCGCTCCTTGTAAATTGCATTCTTGCAAATTACCTCTAACAAAAAGTGCTTTTTCTAAATTGCTTTCTTCAAAATTAGCTCCCCTTAAATGTGCTCCTGTAAAGTCTGCACCTTTTAAATCAAGTTCACTTAAATCTCCATTTTGCAAATAAGCATTTTGCAAATAGCGTTTCTCTGGACGAGAAACTTTTTTTACTACAATTTCAGAACACCCAAGAATAATTAATCCCACAAAAGCACTTGCTACATAGATGATTAAATGATTTTTTCGCATAACGTCTCCTAAAAACTTCCTATTTCTTTCCCTTCATAAAGAATCTGTAGCTTTTAATAAAACACTCTTTGCATTTTTCCGTGTTTTTTTTCATGATAGCCTTAAAGGTTATTAATATGCTTATTTACGAAACAGCTTACTCTATCGTTAAAAAATTACAAGATCATGGATTTATTGCTTACTTTACAGGGGGATGGGTTCGAGATTTCTTGATGAATCATCCATCTGATGATATCGATATCGCCACAAATGCAACCGTTGAAAACATCCAAAAGATCTTCCCTAAAACAATCCCTGTTGGCGTTCAATTTGGTATTATTATTGTTGTAGAAAATCAGCATCAATTCGAAGTGGCAACCTTTAGAAAAGATCATGGTTATGAAGATGGTAGGCGTCCTATAGGATTTGAACACTCATCACCCGAAGAAGATGCTAAAAGACGTGATTTCACAATCAATGGGATGTTTTACGATCCATTAACTAAAACTCTCTTTGATTTTGTGAATGGACAACAAGATTTGGAAAAAAAAATCATTCGAGCTATCGGCAACCCTCATCAAAGATTTTTGGAAGATCGCCTACGCATGATAAGAGCTATCCGCTATGCATGCAGACTACATTTTACAATTGATCCCTCAACACAAGAAGCTATCTGTTTACACGCTAACGCTCTATTTCCCTCTGTTGCAATAGAACGTGTATGGCAAGAATTTTATAAAATGAAACAATTTGGTAGTTTCAAAAAATTCATTCTAAAACTTCACGAAACAAAACTTCTTCAAACAATTTTCGAAGAGCTAGAAACGCTTTCCTATGAAAGTCTAACCCATCTCTTACACCCTTTAGATCATTTTCCAAGCGATGCCCCAATTTTAGGAAAAATATTAGAACTTTTTCCAAACTACAACCTCAGCCAAAAACTAGCTTTATGTGAAAAATTTAAACTATCTAACCAAGATAAAGCTTTTGTCTCTTACTATCATCAGATCAAAGAAAACTTTAAAAACCCCTTAGATCTTTATAGCTGGGCGCATCTCTATGCACATGATCATTTTTTTCTATGTTTGAAAATGGCTATAGCCTCATATCCAGAAATAGAACGATCTGATTTCTTAAAAATCCACCATGAACGCCATACATTACTACAAAGTGCCATTGAACATATTAGGAATCATAATCCTCTACTACAAGCTAAACACCTTTTAGCTGCCGGTATTAAACCAGGAGCTCTCATGGGTAAGCTCCTTAAAGAGGGAGAAAAGATCGGTATTAATGAGCATCTAAACTCTGCTGAAACAATTCTTCTAAAGTTAAAACAACATCCCCTATGGCCTTAAATCTCTATGATTAAAAAACGTT
>JBAWWQ010000265.1:0-2208 GCA_037146655.1 Chlamydiota bacterium
GCATACTACATTGGATGAATCTGCTTACGAAATGGCAAACTATTGCGGGTGGTAAACTCAAAAGTGTCAAATGTCTACTAAATATCATTGGTGATTCTGATCCTGCTATCGTTGAATCTGTGACCTCTACCATGGTCAGTAATTTTCAACAGAATGGTGAAGAATGGAATATAAAAACAAATGAAAAATTTAAACTTTTAGGTACTAAATATGACCCCATTTACACCGGGGAAAAATTAGTTTCTTTTACTGATTCTACGTGGCGTGTACCTAGCAGTAAATTAAGTTTTGCTTTCTCTATCTTTCATGGTAATTCAAATATTTTTGACCGTATAATTCAAACTAAAACCTACCTCATCTCGTTGTTTATCGCGACTGAAGCTTCTGCTCCGTCTGATATGATTCAACAAAAGCAAATACAAAGAGTGATTTACGCCGCTGCTCTTAGTCCTGGGAGTTTTAAATTTCCTCGAATTTGTTCTACCATTAATGCCCTGCCTGTAATTCATGGTGGTTTCAACATTCCACTATATTCCGCCATTTCTTCTGCATTTATTCTGAAAGATACTTTACGTCAAGCACAAACACCTTCGAGTTGGCTTTCTGATAGTTTAAGAAGAACTATTCTTGCTTGTTTTGATGCCAACTCAAACTTCAATAATGAAATCAGAGCTCTACCACGTTTGCTAATTGCTTCGGCTCCGATTGACTATCTATTATGTTTACCAATTAGATATGACCGTAAATATGTGAATAAACTGTCTAGTACGGTTCCTAAAGCAACCTTCAATGCATTTGATCTTCTTTCCAAAATTGAAAAAATGTTAATTTTCAATACATCTGACATTATTCCAGTTTATTCCAAACCACCCTCTAATTTGGATACTAGTATTGCAAGATCTTTGTTAAATCAACCGATATTTATGAACCATCTATTTGTCTCTACTGATAACAGAAGGCTTCGGTCATCCGTACTTTGCGAGCAATTTTTTATTGTTGCGGACATTTGGTCTTTTGAACATAATAACTTAAATTTTAGTGCAATTACACGAGCCAAAGCAAATGTCGATTTTCAAGGTTATCCGCTATCACCTGATGAATTGGCCCTGTTCCCTGTCTCTCCTTTTGAATTACAAAAAGTTTGGGTGAAAATTTTAACTCCTACTTTAATAAATTTTCTAATATAGGCTAAACCGTCCAGAGATAGTATTTGTGGTGATAACTGCGGTACCACTCTCATGTTAAAACTTGCCTCATTTGATAACCCTAGTACCTCTCCACCTTTCAAAGTAGATTGTGTGTATACCTTCTCGGTGAAATCTAAAATTACGGTTGCGATGCTTACGAAACATTTCACTGCGATCCACTGTACTGAGAAGAGTTCGTCTGCTATAAATTTTCCTGGTATCAAGAAATGGATTCTAAACCATAACTGTCTTGGTAACCATGTTTGGACTGATACATTCAAATTATTGGTTGACAAAACAATCTCCCCTGATGCTAGGGACTCGCTTATGAAGATAATCCACCGGTCTTTCGTTCCAACTGCGGCCCGTGCGATTACATTTAATTATAGACCTTACATGCCATGTGTGTCCTGTACCGAACTTGGTGCACCAAATCCACCTCTATTTGACCACGAGCATGCATTACTTCTTTGCCCGGTCATTATGAAATTTTGGACTATCATAAAGAACTTAACAGTACATATTGCGGGTGTCTGTTTTGTTAGTACTAATGGCTGCCTCTCACTTACCTCCATCTTTACACTTGGTAAGTGTAATGTGAACATTGATCATAATGATTTTAAACCTCAAATACTAACTTCTGTACATAATATAATGGGGATTGCGGTTGCAACAATTACATCTGCAACCACGAAGCGCAAGCTGGAAGACCTCAAACTCAATTTTTCCAAACTACTTGGTGACTACCTTTATAACACGTCCCTGATATTAAGTAAAACTTCCAATTTAGATTTGAATGTCTTTCTTAATATATGGAACCCTATATTCACGAAAATTCATCATGGAAACATATTTCACGTTGACGACTACAAGTACTCCCCAGCAAGTTTCTCTTCGGGTGTTGTTCTGTAATCCTCTAACTTAATTGTATATAATACTTTTGTTTATAATCCTTCTTTATTGCCTTGGTAATTACAATAATTATGATCTAATTAATATATAAGTTTACATAATATTAATT
>JBAWWQ010000266.1:0-2206 GCA_037146655.1 Chlamydiota bacterium
GGGTTTGAGGATTTATTAATACCGAAACTTTATGATACTAATTATTTAGGAATAGGCGATTTTGAAAAAAGTCAAGGTAGTCAACTACCAGTTTCAATTTTATCGAAAGGGTATGAGTTAATTCGTCAGATGCTATTTCAGCAGAAAGGAAATACTCTTTATATTTTACCGGTGTTGCCAGCATTATTTCATGCAGGGCGTTGTCTTAATTTGCGCTTTGAAAATAGTGAAGGTAAACTAGTTGCTTTAATTGATTTAGAGTGGTCGAAAAAACTTATTAAAAAAGTAAAAATTACCGCTTTTGAAAAGCAAACACTACAATTTTGCTTCCAAAAGCCTCTAAAAAGATTTAGACTAAAACATCCGCTCCATCAGATTGGTAAAGAGTATGGATCTGACGAGTCTATTGAGATTAATCAAGGAGTTTATCTTCTTGATTGTTTTAAGAAATAATCTTGTAGAGGTTAAAAGTTGAGTAAATTCACAAAAGAAGACTATTTAAAACTTATTCACGATATAGCTAAGTACGATGAGTACTATTATCAGCATCATAAACCATTGATTTCTGATTTTACTTATGATCAGCTTCTTAAACAGGTAGAAGATCTAGAAAAGCAGCATCCTGAATGGATTGCCGCCTCTTCTCCTACGCAAGATGTAAGAGAAAGACCTACTAAGGGTTTTGTTCAAGTGGCTCATGAAGTCCCTATGTTATCTCTTGCTAATTCCTATAGTTATGAAGAAATAGAAGACTTTATTAAAAGAGTTCACAAACTTCTTGGTCGTTCAGCCTCTTTTTGTGCAGAACTTAAAATGGATGGGATCGCTGTTTCCTTGCGATATGAAAAAGGGCTCTTTGTTCGAGGTCTTACACGTGGTGATGGTAAAGAAGGGGATGATATTACAAGAAATATAATGACCATCAAAGGGGTCCCGTCTAAATTGCATGGAGAGCACATTCCAGCTATTTTAGAAGTCAGAGGTGAGGTATATATGCCTAAAGAGGTGTTTATGCAGTTAAATCTTGCTAAAGAAGAGGCGGGTGAAGATGTGTGGGCTAATCCTCGTAACGCAGCAGCTGGGTCTTTAAAGCTTTTAGATCCTGAAGAGGTGAGAAAAAGACATTTGGAAATTATGGTTTATGGGATTGCGCAGCAAGAAACGTTTTTAACAACGCAATCTGAGGTCCATGTTCAATTACAGAAATGGGGATTTCCTACTTTATCTTCAGAGTATAGAACAGAGTGTATAGATGCCGATGAGCTTTTAACGTTTGCACAGAAGATTGAATCTAAAAGAGCTACTCTTCCTTTTGAAATTGATGGAATGGTGATCAAGGTCAATTGTTTAAAGGATTGGGATCTTTTAGGGACAACGGCAAAAAGTCCTAGGTGGGCAATTGCTTACAAGTTTTCTGCACTTCAAGCAACAACGGTCATTGAAGATATTACAGTGCAGGTAGGAAGGACGGGTGTTTTAACACCTGTTGCTGAATTGAAACCCGTATTTTTAGCAGGCAGTACAATTTCTAGAGCAAGCTTGCATAATGAAGAAGAGATACAGAGAAAAGATATCCGCATAGGAGATCATGTGATCATTGAAAAAGGTGGCGATGTGATCCCAAAAGTTGTTAATGTGGATTTTTCTCAGAGACCCTCTCATTTAATAGTTTGGAAGATGCCAACTAGATGCCCTATTTGCGAGACACTCGTTGTAAAGAAAGAAGGTGAAGTTGCGGTTCGCTGCCCTAATGTAAAGTGTTTAGCTCAGAGTCAAAGGCGCTTTATCTTTTTTGCGAGCAAGCAGGCTATGGATATTGATCACCTTGGAGAAAAGGTGATGCTTAAACTTATAGAGCATGGACTTGTAAAAGACTTCTCTGATATCTACAGATTAACAGCTGAGCAGTTAGCAACTCTTGAAGGATTTCAAGAAAAATCTATTCAAAATCTTTTGTCAAGCATTGAAGCATCTAAGCAAGTTATACTACCTAAATTTATCTTAGCACTGGGGATTGCTCATGTAGGAATAGGTACAGCCGAGCTTATTGCTGAGTGTGTAAAAGGTGTTGAGGATTTGCAGCACTTAACAGTTGATCGACTTTTACAGATAGAAGGAATAGGGGACAAAGTTGCTCACTCATTTGTGGAGTATTTTCAAAATCAGTCCCATATTCATGAGATAGAGGAACTTATAAAGCTAGGTG
>JBAWWQ010000267.1:0-2201 GCA_037146655.1 Chlamydiota bacterium
AATATTTACAAGATTTACATGAAAAAATCAGGTTGGAGAGGTTAAGGGGTATTTTATCGAAAAAAGTGCCCATGATTTTAATGAGTTCTGGACTTGAAGCTCCTTTTGAGCTCAAGCAGCTTTGTGAAGAATATGGGATTCCTCTTTTAGTGTCTCAACAAGAGACGATGCATTTATTTAATAATTTAACAGGGATTTTAGCGGAAGAATTTGCTCCAAGTGTATCTTGTCATGGTACGTTAGTTGAGGCGTTTGGCGTAGGGCTTTTGATTCAAGGGAATTCTTCTGTTGGTAAAAGTGAGGCAGCACTAGGTCTTATTGAAAGAGGTCATCGATTGATTTCTGATGATGTTGTGAGAATTAAAAAGCTCAAAGGGGGAAGGTTAGAAGGTACAGGACCTGAACTTACAAAACACTTATTAGAAATTCGCGGGATTGGAATTATTAATGTAGCAAATATTTATGGCGCTGTTTGTGTGAGTGATAGTCAAGTGATTGATTTAATTGTGAAGCTTGAGGAGTGGGATGATAATCACTTCTATGATAGAGTAGGGCTCGAAGAAAAATATTGTGATATTTTAGGAGTGAAAGTCTTATATCATATTCTTCCTGTAAAGCCAGGTCGTGATGTTGTTCTTCTTTTAGAAACAATTGTTCTCAACCATCGATTGAAAGAAATGGGATATAATTCTGCAAAAGAGTTTAATATTAAACTTTTAGAAACTATAGCAAAAAGAACCAAGGGGCAACAAGCAATTGAAACTCACAGCGGTAGTTAAAGTTAAAAACAGGCTAGGATTGCATATTAGGCCTGCTACAGTGATTGTAAAAATGCTGCAGGGGTGTCGCTCGAGTGTGTTTTTTAGTCTTCGTGATCAAACAATTAATGCGAAAAGTATTATGAGTTTACTTGTTCTTGCAGCGCAGAGAAATGCTAAAGTTACCATTGTTGTTGAAGGAGAGGATGCAGAGAGTGTGTTAGAAAAGCTAATTGTTGGATTTGAAGAACAATTTGGAGAGTAGAGTTGTGGAAGAATATAGTCTTAGAGGGATTGCTGTTAGTGAAGGAGTCGCAATTGGAAAGCTTGTTATTTTAGATAGGGGAGAAGAACTCGTTCCTCCTGCATTTTCTATTGGATTTGCTGAAGTAGATCAAGAAATTCAAAGATATAGACAGGCTCTTTCTTCTAGTCGCTCTGATTTGCAAAAGCTTCAAAGGGTCATGTTTGCTGAAGGTTCTGATGAAGCGGTGACTATTATTGATACGCACATTCAGATGTTAGAAGATCCTTTGATTACAACACTCATGGAACAAAAAATACAACAAATGCTGCAAAATACAGAGAGTGTTTTTCGTTCTGTCATAGGAGATTATGAAAAGCAATTTCTTTCTATAGAAGACCAAGTGTTTAAACAGCGTTTAATTGATGTGAAAGATTTATCACAACGTATTTTAAAACATCTGTATCCCTCAGAGGGGTTATCGCAGCCTTTGCTGAAAGATTCTATTATTTTTGCTAAAGAACTGGCTCCTTCGCATGCGATAGAGGCGTGTGTTTCTAAAGTAGGAGGGTTTATCTCGGAGCATGGGGGGAAAACTGCTCATGCAGCTCTTATAGCAAGAGCTAAGGGGTTTCCTTATGTGACTAATATTGAGATGAAAAATTTAGAGGCTATAGAAGGTAGTATCGTGATTGTGGATGGAGTAAGTGGGACAGTGATTATTCATCCATCTTTACAGACTTTGAAATATTATGAACAGCTTAAAGAAGATGTGATGCATCAGGATAAAAAGTTGATGGATGATTTGTATTTTGATGCAATTACGCAAGATGGTAAAAAAATGACTGTTCTTGCTAATTTTGAAAAACTTAGTGATTTTGATCATCCATTTTTTCAAGGAGCAGAAGGTATTGGTCTTTGTCGTTCAGAGTTTCTTTTTGCACAAAAAGATATCCTAACAATTTCTGAGCAAGAGCAGTATGTTTATTATTCCCAAATTCTTCAAAAAGCTGGGGATTTACCTCTTGTATTTCGAGTGTTTGATGTAGGTAGTGATAAAGGGCTTTTGGATGAGTCTATGCTTGAAGAAGCAAATCCTGCTTTAGGTTGTAGGGCTATCCGGTTTTTACTGCGCCACCAAGAGATTTTTAAAAGACAGCTAAAAGCCATTTTTCGTGCAAGTATAGAGCACCCTGTTT
>JBAWWQ010000268.1:0-2182 GCA_037146655.1 Chlamydiota bacterium
AAGGGGTCTGTTAATCCGTTGGTCGCTAGTTCGAATCTAGCATCCGGAGTATTTTATCTTTAGGCACTTATGAAGCAATTCGTAAGTGCTTTTTTGCTTTCTAGGCACACTCTCGGCACACTAGCCCACAACAAACTACAACAATAAATTCATTTAAGCTGAATGTTGAATAATAGGTAAATTGTGAGCTTTTTTAAATTGAAGTATGCCAAATCGATCTTTTTCACATTCAAGATGCGTATTCATACTCGTGGAAAATTTTCCACAACAACAGATTAACTATCCGATTCATGGTTCCAATTTTTACAATACATCGGCATTTATTGAGTCAATAATTTCCAGAGGAGGCGCGTTGTTCGATTCCTGTGGAGCATCAGGTTTTGTTGCTAGTTTTTGAAGTAACAGTGTTGAGAGTTCTTCGGTAAGAGTTTGGAAGGTGAGTTCTTGATAGATACCCGGCAGCTCTTTTCGTTTAAATTGTTCCCAAAGAAGCTGTGTGCGTGGAAGTTGAGCATATTGCTCAATAGTTGTGCAAATCAGGTTGCGATCAAACGGAGTATTACGCGCTTGAAAAGTTTGTGAGAGGGCTAATTGTAGGTGAGGAAATGAAGCATTTGGATGACGAAGCAGTAGCCACACATCGTAGTAATCTTTGATGCGAGTATTTGTATCACCTTTTTCAAATATGGTTTGAATCTTTTCGGCTATAACTGTTTGAGAGGGATATGCTTTGAGTTTGGGAGAAGGGAGGTCTAAGAGTGTGGGGTAGAGAATGTCATCAGGAAAAGGGGTGATAATATCACCAAAGCCAATGTCAATTTGCATAGGAATTTGTGCAGTACCTACTGAGGCTTTAAATCGGATCCGTACCCCCTCATATTCCCTTTGTAGTTGCATGACTTGTCCTTGAATCGCATCTACAGGAAATATAACCCCATCCTCAACGGAGGGAATGAGTTCACAGAGTGCTTTAACAATTAAGAGAATATTTTCCAAAGAATTAGAGGTTTTAGCGAGTGTATCGATGTCCATCGTGGCTCTTGCGTCGGCAATTTCCCATACTTTAAAAAGAAGAGCTCCTTTTAAAATAAATCTGCTTTGATAACTTGATTCGGATAGACGCAATAAGAAGCGTTCCATGCAATAATATTGTAACAGCTCTTGAAAGGGTCTTTTTTGTTGGCGTGCAAGATTAAGTAATTTACCTTTTACGGATGCAGCGATATTTTTAGTGCTAAGATTGGTCATGGGTTAATGCTTCGATATAAGGTTCTATGATTTGCGAGATTCTTGATTCATGAGCGAGAGTTCTTAATAGTTTAAGGTTTGGTTTTTTTCGTATTAAGTATGTTTTAAGAGCTTCTAGAGCAATATCTATGCTAATTTTTTTTCGTAGACGAAAACAGTCTACAATAGTTTTTTCTGGAGAATAGATGTGAACTTTTATGCCGTTAAAGTTGTGTGTTTCGACCCCCGTATTAAAAACGGTCTTGGAAAACCAATGAAAATGCACAGGAGGATTTTGCAAAATAGGAGGTTTATAGCTTTGTGGTACTGCAACATCGATCCACTTAGGTATTTGTACTGTAAGATGATGAAAATAGAGAGCAGATATTAAACAAATAATGCCATTTGGTATTTTTTTAGTAATTGTGATGAGGTCAGGTTCATGAATATCTTGTAAATCGGCAAGAACATAAAGACCTCGGCATATTTGTATAATCAAGCCTGATTTGTGCAGTTCATAAAGAATGCGTGGGTGTATTCCAGCTATAATAGCTTCAGAGGTTCGGAGCATGCCCCCATGCTGCTTAAATAGATTAAGCGCCTTAGCTCTAATGGATTCTGATTTTATTTTTACCATAATGGATAGTACACACTGTAAACTTCACTTACATACAGTGTATTCTATCCATTAAGATTGAGTCAATAAAATATTTATGCAGAGAGAAATGCCGTAATATTGCCGTAGTTGTAGATTTCCCTAGGGTGAATTCTATCACCCTAGATTACCAAGATTCCCTTGGCATAATCTCATTTCTCCCATAGACTTGAGCCATCTTAGGTGGTTTAAGGTGATCCAAGGTAATAGAGGGAAACGCTTTATAAGGTCTGTTAATCCGTTGGTCGCTAGTTCGAATCTAGCATCCGGAGTATTTTTTCTCACTAGAGCGTCAGGCTC
>JBAWWQ010000269.1:0-2169 GCA_037146655.1 Chlamydiota bacterium
AAATGTCACTATCCACAAGACGGTTCTACTAAAGCTCAAACCCTTCAAGCTCTTTACAAAAAAAAATACAACATCATTTTAAAAACCCCCGAGCAAATCGCAGGAATAAGAAAAGCTTGTCAACTTACAGCATCTATTTTAAAAAAATTATGCGATCATGCCAAGGTTGGCGTTACAACTAAAGAGCTAGATGACCTAGCAAAAACCCTTCTTAAAGAATCTCATGCTAAATCAGCTTCTCTAGGTTATGGTCACCCCCCCTTTCCAGGTCACATCTGCACTTCTTTAAATGAGGTCATCTGTCATGGGATTCCCAATACGATCCCTTTACAAGAAGGTGATATCCTTAATATCGATATTGCGTGCTGTTTTAACAACTACTATGGAGATTGCAGCGCCATGGTTTGCATAGGTCAAGTTTCAGAAGAAAAAAAACATGTCGTTGATGTAGCTCATGAATGCATGATGCGAGCTATTAATATTTTAAAACCTAACCTCCCCCTTTCTGAAATTGGTCATGCGATTGAATCCTATGCAAATTCAAAGCATTGCTCTGTTGTCAATGTCTTTGTAAGTCATGGAGTAGGTTTACAAATGCATGAAGAGCCTCAAATCCCCCATCATTACAACTCTATCCAAATCCCTTTGGCTGAAGGAATGATCTTTACTATAGAACCTATGATCAATATTGGAGTAAGAGATGCAGTGATTGATAAAAAAGACCAATGGACCGCAAGAACTGCCGATGGCAAACCAAGCGCCCAATGGGAACACACTGTTTTAATCACTCATGATGGCTATGAAATTTTAACACTGCCTTCTTAATAGAAAAAAAGCAGAAAAACCTGCTAAGGTCTTTCTGCTTTTTGTGTAGATACAGGCAGTATCTGCATAACAAGCTCTAAAAGCATTGAATTTTCTTCTTCCAAACGCAAGCATTCTTGATCTGCTATCGCTAGATAACTTCCAGGAGAAAACTCGGCATCTTGAGAAACTACTTTTAAAACTTTTTTGACTTGTAAAATCGCCCCTTCTATCTTGAAAATCTCTATACGGGAATGTTGCAACTCTCTTGCCTTTATTTCAAATGCCCCTTTAAGTTGATCATAAGTCGCATCTAAATCTTCTTGCCCCTGAGATAAGTAAGATAGTGAACATACAGTCTGCATTTTATGTGAAAGTGCTTGATGATCTCTAAAATGTTCTTGATAAATCCTTTGAAGTTCAAAGCGTTCTGACTCTAAAGTCTCGAGCTTTTTTTCATATTGTTCTTGTTCATAAGCCGTTAAAGTCCCTTGAGGAGCAATCACTTCTGCTGGCTTTTGTGTAGCCATCATCTTATATTGATAACACTCTACTCGGGCTTCATTAAGCTTATTTAAAAGCTCTGTATTTTTTTTCTCATATTGCTTTTCATAAAAAACATTCTCTTCAAATTTAGCAAGCTGAGCCTGCATCTCTATAAGATTTGTACTTAAAAGCTCTCCTCTTATAAAATATTTATCCGCCTCTTCTTGACAAGCGCCCATAAGCTTTTCAAAAACAACCTGATCTTTCTCATAATGGATTACTTTTTGCTGAAGTAAATTAGATTGATCCACCACTTGTTTAATTTCTTTTTCTAATAAACTTTGCTTAACTGTATAGCTCTCTTGGAGCTCTATCCATTTTTTTTCCTCTTGCTCCTTACACTCTTGATCCTCAATTTGAGACTCTTTAAAACATAAAGCAGCCACAAAAAGACTTGATCCAAGAGATAAACAAAAGCAGAAAATCCAAAACATGGAATAAGTAATTTGACTAAAAGAATACATCCATAGAAAAGCTATCAGAATCAAACAAATGCTATAACAAGCCCCTTTAAGTTTCAGTTTCCATACAAGTGGCAAACTGACGCAGGCTATTATAGCAAGCAGGGCCATGGGCCAACAATATTTAGATAAAAAGACACTAAGTGTGAGCGCCATCAAACATGGGCCTAAAATCATCCATAAAAAATGGCGATATTTACCATCTGCTTTAAATGGACTGCATAACTGTGAAAACCCCTGTGTCATCCTATTTTACTCACCAATTAATAATTCTAATAAACTTCCAATTGTCATAAAACCTTATTTAAGTCGATCTAATCCAAAATGCTCATTAGGTGCATGGATATAATCATCATCA
>JBAWWQ010000270.1:0-2127 GCA_037146655.1 Chlamydiota bacterium
CCTTTATGGGAGCGTTTGTGAATAGGTAGGTGTGTGATGTCTTCACTATTAAAAAATATTTGTCCGCTATCTGGTTTGATAAGACCCATGGTAAGATAAAAAGCTGTAGTTTTCCCAGCTCCATTAGGGCCCAAAAGACCCACAACTTCTCCCTTATTAACAGAAAAAGAGAGGTTGTTTAGAATTTGTTTTTGTCCATAGGCCTTTTGCAGGTCCTTTACATCAAGAAGAAGCATGAAAAAATCCTGGTTTTTCTAGATCGTGGTCATCTTGTTTATTAAAAGTAAAGCGAACATGGCCTTTTCCTTCAAAATGCGGTTCATGAGTCGCTGGATCTTCATCAATTGTTAGTTCATCTGCGCTTATAGTAAGATGATGGTTTGCGTGATAAAATAGAACCTTTTTAGAAGGTAGCGCAGCAAGAGATGCATGTCCTGAGGCTATATCGTAAATAAGGGTATCTGCCAATCCTTCATAAGGTATAGGACCTTTAGAGGCGATACGGACATTTCCTGTGAAAAATACTTTTTCTGGTTTCATAGAAGATTCTTTTTTTGTGTAGTGAATAGCGGTGGTATCTGCACAAATCATTAGGTTGTTTTGTGTATAGAGATTTTGCTTTGTAGGATGAGAAAAAGCAGTCACTTGAAGAAGTGTTTTATCAAACACGAGATAGTCTGAACATGTAAATAGATGTTCTTGCTTTGATTCTAGTATTTTTAGGCTACTTAGCCCTTTACAGGTGATGGTTTGTATAGAGCGGTTATCTTGTTTGATGCATAAAGAGTTTTCTGTATCAAGAGTTCCTAGTTCTTTATTTTCTATGTGTGCATGACCTGTTAACGTAAAAGTATGATCTTCATGATCTGCATAGAGATTATCTGCATGGAAGGTGCAGCACGAGGAGTTTAAAGGATCTAAAATGCCTTGGGGAGAAGTCATGATCATATTCAAAGTAGATAGATCTATGTCCATCGATGTTGCATGGATTAGATTGTTTTTATAAAGAAGCTTACATATTCCTTCTATTGGGTTAGGCTGTGCATGGATTTTTTCTTTAGAAACGCCAGAGCCTGCATAAAACTTTGCCTCGTCAGTGTATAAAGAGAAGATATCTCCATATTGAATATGGACATCTTGGTTTAAGAAAAGGGATTCAAGGGTATAGTTTTGGTTTTTTAAATCTTGATTAAGAAGTTTTAGCGCCCCTTGTCTAGCTTCGATTTGTAAAGGGGTCTCCCTGACTAGATCTTGGTAGATAATGGGATCTTTGGCAGATTCAATAGAGCCAAGAAGTGTTTGAAAATCGAGATGAGCTAAATTGCAGGTTAGTTGAGCTCTATTTTGAAAATCCAAAGAGACGTTGCCAGATAGAAGCGTACTAGAAAAAGGTAGAGAGTTGTTTTTATGATAATCTAAAAGTCTTGCCTCCTCAGCATGCATAGATAAGAGAGCATGAGACAGGCTTACTTGTCCGGATAGGATTAGGTCATTATTTTGAAAAACTACTGTTTCTGCAGATAAAGAGCTAGATTCATAAGCTTTGCAGAGATCTATCCAACATAGGTTAGAGAGGATCCATAGTATGCAGTTGCGCTTTAAATTTTTCAGCATGGAAGCAAAGTCCTTGATTAGCAAAAGTAAAAGAAGCAGTTTTAGCTATTCCCTGAAGATCTGCTTGCTGACTCGGCAAGTTTTCTGGTAATGCAAATCCACCCATGGTGTAGAAATTGATGAATACACGATCTGCTTCGAAGTGATGGTTGTTAAAGTTGTAGATGCCATGTGCTGCAGAGAGAATTTTTAGTTGTTGTAGTGGATGATGTGATGCGTCTTCATACAATTTATCTTGAATCATACAAACAACATTATCCATGGATTCTTGCAAAGAAATTTTGTGATGAGATGAGGTGATTAAAAGGGTAGAGTGATCTGAGCGGATTTGATAGTGGAGTCTTTGAGATCCATTAAAATGCCACAAATCTTTTTGTACACGGTTTCTGATTTGTGTTGCCGGTGATATCTCAGCTTGAGAGGGAGTGGTTTTTTTGGATTGGTCTAAATCTTGTTGGTATTGTTTTATATCTTTTGGAAAAAGGTAACAAAAGTAATAAATAATATAGACAG
>JBAWWQ010000271.1:0-2108 GCA_037146655.1 Chlamydiota bacterium
CATTTATCTTCCATTTTTTTATTTTCTTCAGATAATTTATTGATTTGCAGCTGTTCTACTCTACTTATAGATACTAAAAACACAAAGCGTGAGTGCAATAAACAATGTAAAAAACAAACAAGCAAACCTGATAACTCTGATGTACTCGCTTCTTCTTCTTTTTTTATGGCGGTCGAGTTTTTCTGTAGCCATGACACGGATGTAGATAATGCATCTTCTATAGCATTCAGCTCTTCTGGTTCGAAGTCATGAGTGATATATTTTGCATCAATAATTTTTAACCACGATAAAAAGACTTCTTTATGTTTACGAGTCGTGACATGACTCAAATTTTTCATATCGACCATAACTGGATATAATGACGATATTCGATTTGTTTCGACCAGAATACCTGCAACGACGAATATTGTATCATGTTCAGGACAGTGAAATCTAGCTGGGAAAAATATAATCCCTTCTTCCAAATAGATGTGCATCTGTGGTTGTTTAAATTGAATTCCTAGAAAAAATTTAGCGCTAATTTTTTCGTCACTTTGAGCTGAATAAATTGATTTTTCTGTTTCTGAAGAGAAAATGCCGACTGAATTGAATGCTTTAATTACAGTCTTGCTTATATCTCCAAAAAAAGATCTTTTCATAACTGTATGCGAAGTCTGTGCAGAGTATTTGTTATCATCAACAAGCATTAAAGTATGCTGATCATCAACAAGCCTTAAAGTATGCTGATTTTGTTGTTTGCCTTCTTCTGAATCAGGCAGTGATGCTGGTTTTGAGATCATTCTACTCGAATCTGCAAATATGCAACTAGTGCATTTTGAAAAAGAAGGGTTCTTGGTGAAAACATCCAGTTTACAACCTGCACAGGTCTTAAAAAATGATCCCGGCTCTTCTTTAATGGTAATTTTTTCATCATTATTATAATATTGCTATCAAAATGTTCTTCCTCGAGTGTACTTGCTTTGACGAAAACAACGCAATCAGAATCACCATTGTCCTGCTGTTCCATTCTTAGTTTATTTTTTGTTATTCAAAAAATATTTTTTCGTGTCCAAAACTGCCGAAGGCGGTAAAACTGAAAAATCGCGCGGTTTGACTTATTGTGTCCTCCTCTCGATAAATGAAAAAAGTTCACACATTCATTTTAAATAACAAACCATCAAGCACTAATCTAATCTTCTTATTTCTTCTTGAGTTTGTTAACTTATACTTCTGGTGAGACCATCCTGAAGTGGCAAATCATAAAAGTTTAATCTTTTTGGTTTTTTATTATTTCTTGTCGGCTTGTTTTTTTTTTTTGAAATATCGATATCGTGATGAGAGGTTTCACAAAAGGTATTTTAAGCATTCTATTATCTCCTTTTTTCTATATTACATTTAACTTTTTAATGGGACCAAAACTGAACGGTTCATATTTTTTATATTTAGGTAAAAAAATTATATTGTTTTAATTATCAAGCAAAAGATCTGCATAACACAAGATATCTAAAATCATTATTTGGGCAAGGTATTATCTCATAGAATAAGTGATAGTATAGTAGATATGTTGTTGTATATACATACCTATATTTGGACTAAATGGATAAAGTGCAGAGGAGATATGGCATTGCTTATACATTGCTTATTAGAGACATCACTAAATACTTATCTGGGGTTTGATACTTGGAGATAAGTTAGATGATGAATGTCTGTCTTTATATTTCTCTTTCTCTGTGTCTGTCTGTCTTTCTATTTCTATTTCTCTGTGTCTGCCTGTCTTTTTATTACTCTCTCTGTGTCTGTCTGTCTGTATTTCTCTGTGTCTGTCTGTATTTCTCTGTGCCTGTCTGTCTGTCTGTCTTTCTCTGTGTCTGTCTGCCTTTCTATTTCTCTTTGCGCCTTTTCTCTCAGACATATAGACACTCTCACTCTTTCTCTCGCTTGCTTCATCTCTTCTTCTCTTCCTGTCTTCTAAATATATCTATAAGCTAGCAAGCAAAGAAAATGTAAGTTGCTTTCAAAACATATTACTTTTAGCGATTTTTATTGCTTTAATAAAGGAAAACAAAAGACATACTTAATTTTTTTGGTTTAACTAGCTGCATTAAAAAAAAACCATAGCAACAAAGCTG
>JBAWWQ010000272.1:0-2097 GCA_037146655.1 Chlamydiota bacterium
ATCTATTCCTTTTGCTATTATTATAGCTTTTTTAGGCTTACGCATGGCTTTTAGCAAAACCGTATGGCTTCCAAAATCTCTACTTGGCAAAACTGTTCCCTCTCTCACCTTAAAAAAAATTACTGAGAAAACTCTTAAAGTATTAACAAAAATACATAAATGGACCCATCCTCGACTCAATTGGCTATGTCAATATCGCTGCATTAAAGTGATCAACGGATTATTACTTGCTATCCTAGCCATTTTTTTAGCACTACCTGCAGCTGTTCTTCTTCCCAACCTCACAGCTGCTTGGTCTATTTTACTCATCTCATGGGGCTCACTTGAAGATGATGGGGTCTTTTTACTCATTGGTTATGGTCTGTTTGTGTTAACCATCACCTTTTTTATATTAACAGCACTTACCATAAGACATGTTTTTTAACTGCAATCATCTAGAACAAACATACAAAGTTTATCGTATTACTTTATAAGTGCAGTAACCAAAAGAGTGTTGATAGACAAAACTGTAATAGGATTTTCATCTAATAGATTTTTTGCTATTGGGATTGTATTTGTACAATAAATCCTTGTAACCCCAAGATCCCATAACTGCTTCCATTGGTCTCCAGTAAATAGTCCATGCGTCACCATAATGATAATTTCTTTTGCACCTTGCTCTAAGAGTTTTTCTGAGCATGACACAAGTGTTTGTCCAGTATCTAAAATATCATCGATAATAACAGCTTTTTCACCTACACAACCTTGGAGCTCTACCTGAGCAATCCCCTTTTCACTTCTTGTTTTTTTGACCCAAGCAATAGATGAAGAATTTAATTGTTTAGCAACTTCTTGACATCGAGTAAGCGCTCCTTCATCTGGTGAAACAATAGTTGCCTGCACAAAAGAAATCCGTTTTAATTCTTCTGCAAACAAACCAGCTGGAGATAGTGAATAAATCGGCATAGGAAAAAGAGATTCAGCAGCTAAGCTATGAATATCAAAAGTGATCACTTCATCAATACCTGCAGCCATAAAAAGGCTTCCTATTAAAGCGCTCATTTGACTTTTTTGTGGTTCTTGTTTTTCTTGGCGAGAGTAGGCTAAATACGGAAGAACTGCAGAAACTTTCTTAGCTTTTTCTTTTTTTAATGTATGAGCAAGGGCAAGAAATGCAAAAAGATGACTATCTGGTGGCGTAATCGCCCCAAGAATTAGACAATGCTTATTAGCAACAGATCTTGAAAGAACGATATGCAATTCTTGATTAGCAAATCTCTCTAAATAATCTAGCTCCAAAATAAAATCAGTTAAGCTCTTTAAAGACTCTGTCAAATATGTAAGAGAACTATCGCAAAAGACTATAGGAATATTTTTTTGTTCTTTCATTTGTAAAAAATTTTTTTGTTAATGGATAATCGCAAGGGATTTTTTCAACAACTGTTTAAAACATCATGTCTTAATTTAAAGACATGTATATATTTAGTCCAAGTTTCTTTCTTTACGAGCCCGACAAAGAATCTCTTCAAAAAACGGTTGTTTTTGTGTGCGGTACTCAACACCATCACCTTTTACCAAATCAACAAGACACTCTTTAAGCTGTGCATATTTTGCTACATCTTCAGGATGACTTCTAAGATAATCTCTAAACAAAACCAAAGTCTCCCACTCATGACTCTCAGGAAACGTTAAATGTAGATGATATCTTCTAATGCCCTCTTCTACATCTGGTAAATCTATTCGAAAAAACTATCTTTCAGAAGTGCTCCCACTCTCACGAAAAACATACCCCAAGTCCATTTGTAACCACTGCGATATTTTATCTATATCCTTTTTATTAGCAGCAACCCCAATATCAATAATCCCCTTTCCTCCAAGTCCAAAAATCGCAGTACTACCAACATGCTCAATATCACACGGCACTGCAATCTGTCTTATAATTCTTTCCCTCTCCCGCATAAAAAGAACAGGCCAAATAGGATTATATGGCTTAAAAACATATTTTGTCATAGTAAGTGAACCACATGGTTCAAATCTTCTAAAAGTTCACTAGTAGTCTTATCTTTCATCATGTTTTACAGCGTGGATACCTCGTCCTTTAGGGCGAGGAGGAAACGC
>JBAWWQ010000273.1:0-2090 GCA_037146655.1 Chlamydiota bacterium
GATGTATGAGGGGTCTGCTGAGCAACCTAGCAAATCTCGATTTTGGGAATTAATTGAAAAATATAAAGTGACAACATTTTATACAGCGCCGACAGCTATTAGAATGTTTATGAAGTGGGGATTAAAGTATTTAGAGGGTAAAGATCTATCTTCTTTAAGATTGCTAGGTAGCGTTGGAGAACCTTTAAATCCTGAAGCTTGGCATTGGTATTTCAATCATGTAGGAGGAGGACGCTGCCCTATTGTTGACACATGGTGGCAAACGGAGACTGGGTCTATTTTGATGAGTTCTATCCCAGGTCTTATGGATATGAAACCTGGCTATGTAGGGAAAGCTCTTCCAGGAATTGATATTAAAATTTTAGACGATTATGGCCATGAAGTTAAACGAGGATATGTAGCTGTCATGAGTCCTTGGCCCTCTATGTTAAGGGGGATTCAGGGGGATACTAGGCGGTTTGTTCAAACTTATTGGAATAAATGGGGTGGTCGTTATTATCTTGCAGGAGATGCTGCAGGGATTGATGATGAGGGGATGATATGGATTCGAGGAAGAGTAGATGATACAATTAATGTATCAGCTCACCGTATTGGTACCAGGGAAATAGAAAGTGTGTTACTAGAATGTGAGGGTGTTGCCGAATCAGCAGTCCTTGGAATTCCTGATGAAATTACAGGGCAGGCAATTGCTGCTTTTGTTGTTTTAAAAGAAGGGATAGATCCTACTGAAGAGAGAAAAGAAGCTTTAAAGGCTCATGTTGTGAAAAAAATTGGATCTATTGCAAGACCAAAAGTGATTTTTTTTACGGAAGATATTCCTAAAACGCGTAGCGGAAAAATTATGAGACGATTACTTCAAGATTTGGCACTTGGTAGATCTCTTGGAGATATGACTACACTGGAAGACACAAAATTTATGAAAATTTTGGAAAAAAATTTGGAAAAATCTAAATAGTTGGAAGTTGCATGACAAAGCTTATTTTATTAAGGCATGGTGAGTCTGTATGGAATAAACTTAATCTGTTTACAGGTTGGGTAGATATTTCACTCAGCTCAAAAGGAATTGAAGAGGCTTTAGTAGCGGGAGATCTTCTTGCAAATATTGCTTTTGATGCAATCTATGTGTCTGCGCTCATTCGAGCGCAGCTCACTGCTATGCTTGTTATGAGTCGGACAAAAACAGGCAAAGTTGCCTGCATGATGCATGATGAAGATCCTCAATATGGGAGTATGTCAAAAATTCATGATACCCATACTTTAGCGACAATTATTCCTGTCTATGCCCATGCTGAACTTAATGAAAGGATGTATGGTAATCTTCAGGGACTTAATAAACAGGCTACTCTTGAAAAATACGGTGAAACGCAATTTAAATTATGGAGAAGAAGTTTTCGTGGAGTTCCCCCAGAGGGTGAAAGCTTAGAGATGACTGCAGCAAGAACTATCCCATTTTTTAAAAAAAATATTTTACCAAGATTGGAAAAAGGAGAGACGATTTTAATTTCGGCCCATGGTAATTCATTAAGGGCTATTGTTATGTTTTTGGAGAATTTATCAGAAGAAGCTGTGGTGTCTTTAGAAATTCCCACAGGCAAGGCTCTATGTTACCATTTAGAGTCTGGCTTTTGGAAAAAACAAACCCTTCTAGGTTAACCAAGATAAATTAAAGATTTAATTTTTCTCCCAAAGAAGATAGCCTTCCCCATCATAAGCACCAACTAAAATCAATTTAGTTTGCTTGGCTATTTCCATTAGTTCTTGTGAGGCAATTGGTTCTTGGTAAGTTTTTTCGAAAGGTTTTTCAAATAGTACACAAAGAGAATGCCATATGCTATTGGATGCTGCAAGGCATTGATTAATAAGAGATTTAGATATGGATTGTCTATTTATACAATAATAAACTTCATCATTATGAAATAAACCACATAATGCAAATAATGGATCTTGATAATCTGATCTAAAAGTTGCTGAAACATCATCGAAAATGCATTCTAAATTTTTATTGCTTTGCAGTTTGTTGAGAATAAATTCAGGGATTTGATCACCTGCGCGGCAAACCCCGTCTTTCAAGGCGGGGTCAAGAGCGCAAA
>JBAWWQ010000274.1:0-2070 GCA_037146655.1 Chlamydiota bacterium
CTACAAGATTATGGTCGCTGTTTACTTGTAGGAGATGACCACACTTACGGAAAAGGCTCCTATCAATCTTTTACTCTTGAATCTGCTAATATGCAAAAAGTTAACCCTCAAGGGGAATACAAAGTCACAAGAGGCATTTATTACACTGTTTCAGGGAAAAGTCCCCAATTAGGTGGCGCAATAGCAGACGTTGTGATCCCAGGTGTTTTTTCTTACTTAGAAATTGGAGAGTCCTTTGCTAAATATCCCTTAGCTCCAGACTCTATTAAGGAGAACTTTGAAGATGATCTTTCTGATATTCACCCCTTACATAGAGGAAAAATCAAACGCCTTTATAAAAACAGCTCACAAAAAGTATCAGATTTTTATAAACCCTACTTAGCCATTCTTAAACAAAATTCTGAAAAAAGAATTGCTATTAACCAAAACTACCAAAATTTCTTAAAAGAACTGCAAAAAGCCGACCCTTCTTATGAAAATATGGAGTCTTTCGGTCAAAACGATCTGCAACTTGAAGAAACTCTTAATATTATGAAAGATCTTATCTTCATGACAAAAAAAAATAGAAACACCCTCTCATCCATAGATCCTTTGCATCACCTACTATCTATGGCAAGCTAAGCCTCACTATAAAGTAATAATTTAGCAAGAGTCGTCTATCTGACGCCTCTTACTATCTATTATTATAAAAAAGAGTTCTCAATCCTCTAGTCTATATTTCCCTTGAAATCTATGCCTAGTTTAAGAAAGAATAGAGGGTGAATTTTTAAAATCATTTTTAATTATATCTGATTAAATAAGGCCTTTTATTATGACCCAAGTACGCGTAAGAATTGCTCCCTCTCCTACAGGAGATCCCCACGTAGGAACTGCCTATATGGCTCTTTTCAACCTCATTTTCGCAAGACACCATCAAGGTAAGTTCATTTTACGCATCGAAGACACAGATAGAACACGTAGTCGTATAGAATATGAAAAAAGCATTTTTGATGCACTCCACTGGTCTGGTATTACATGGGATGAAGGACCAGATGTAGGTGGTCCTTATGGCCCTTATAGACAATCTGAGAGAACAGAGCTTTATCGAGAATATTGTCAAAAGCTTTTAGACACTAAAAAGGCTTATAAATGTTTTGCAACCGCCGAAGAACTAGAAGAAATGAGAGAAGTAGCGGCGCAACTTGGAAAAAAATCAGGATATGATAGACGCTACCGCAATTTAAGTGATGAAGAAGTTGCAAAAAGAGAAAAAGAAGGGCAATCTTATGTTGTCCGCCTAAAAGTACCTCTTACAGGTATGTGCGAATTCCACGATGCCATCAAAGGTCCTATTTCTTGCCCATGGGCAGATATTGACGATCAAATTCTCATGAAATCGGATGGATTTCCAACTTACCACTTAGCAAACGTTGTAGATGACTACCTCATGAAAATTACCCATGTTATTCGAGGAGATGAGTGGATTAGCTCAACCCCTAAGCACATTTTACTATATGAACATTTTGGATTTCAAAAACCCGTTTTTATGCATATGCCCCTTTTATTAGGTGCTGATGGGAAAAAACTTTCTAAACGCAAAAACCCTACTTCGATCTTCTATTATCGAGATTGTGGTTACCTTCCAGAAGCATTTAATAACTTTATGACACTCATGGGTTATAGTATGCTTGGAGATAAAGAAATCTACTCTCTTGATGAAATTATCCAAAGTTTTGATCCTTCTCGAATTGGACTATCTGGTGCTTTTTTTGATGTAAAAAAACTCGACTGGATTAACCAACAATATTTAATCAATACTATCCCAGAAAATGAGTTGTGGAATCGTATTAAAGGTTGGTCTTTTAATGATCATTTCATGCAAAAGCTAATGCCTCTATGTCATACACGCATTAAAAACTTTGGAGATTTTATGGATTTATGCCATTTCTTCTTCATCAATAACATCCCCTATTCTAAAGAACTATTATGTCCTAAAGGGCTAACACCAGATTCGTCAGCCTGCCTTTTACAAGCTCTTATCTGGTCTTTAGAAGAACAAGAAAATTGGGGTAGAGATGCTGTAGAAAAAGG
>JBAWWQ010000275.1:0-2053 GCA_037146655.1 Chlamydiota bacterium
TAAGATGTCCAAGACAATACTAAATATCCTGATTTTTCCGCAACGATTTCTTTTTTATTTTTTTCGAAACCTTACTTAAAGCACCCTTTTTACTCTTTTTGCTGAAAAAAACCTTAACTTAAACTGACTGGCTATAATCAAATAAGATACAACTAAAAATGCTTGTTAATATTGTTATGAAAACAATAGAATTCACGTCTTTTTAAAAAAAACCACCTCTAATTTAGGAAAAATACTATGTCATCCTCTATTCAGCCTATGAAAACCTCCTCTCCTTTATATCCGCATCAATATTCACGCGGTCAAATCCATAGCGAGCTTGCTATGATATCTCTTGAAGCGATTCAAAGAGAGAGTCAGAACCATCTACGTTATGATATTTATACGACAGTTGAAGGGTATCCGACCATAGCTCTGCACCACCTTGACACCACCTACTATAAACAGTGGAGAGAGGATGAAGAGCAACCTGAGCGTTATTTTGATTCTTATTCGCATATCGAATATTTTCAAAATTCTTCAGGGGCTTGGGTCAGTTATGCCATCGCGGAATTTGAAATTGTACATAGGTCACAACATGCTCTTTTTGACTATATCGCAAACCAAAAAAACACCTTTGCAGATCCTTCCTGGGGACCACATTTATTTGATCATCCGATAAAACAAAAAGAGTGGGATGATCGGATGCAACAAGAGCGTCTGCATCCAAAGCCTGCAACCTGGTTGGACACACTTGGAAAAGCCCTTTTATTAAGTGCTGCTTTTTCTTCGCTATACCCCTCCTTTTTATGGAGCAGCACAGCTGAAAAGCCTATAAATACTCAAGTTTCAATCAATCCTAATGCCCATACCACAAGCTTAGTGGCGCAAGGAGCTATCTTAGCATCTGCTGCCGCTTTTATCCCTGGCAGTCACACAATTTCTAAAGTAGCTCTTTTTGCAGGAACCTTTGCTTCTATATTGCCAAAAGCTTCTTCTCATCAGGTCACTATGGATTGTTTGCAAGTTCCTGATGACTACTGTTTAAAAGCCAGTGATGGTAGTACGATTTGGTGCACCAAGTTACATGCAAAAGTGAGACATATTTGGACATGTGGGCTTCATTATTATCCAGAGGATGACTGCCTTATAGGTAATATCTTACAGAACACAGCTTATCGCCATTATGATTTACCTATTATGCTCGAGGCGCAAAACCCAATTCCACTTAAATGTAAGGAATTTATAGTGGTTTGTTCTCGTGTAACCTTATATGGCAAAGTACAGTCCGATTTCGCTACTGTTGTTACCACCGGAAGTGGAAAATCTGTCCCTTCATGTGCATTTGGTTTTGCTAATGAAGGCAACTCTCATTGTTTTCTAGGCGCGCAAAATGACGACTATGCCATTAGACTCCCTGGAGGCCTTGTAGGATTCTCATATGCTCTTCTTCATAAATCTAAACCTGGAGACTTTGTCATTACAAAAGCCCTATGGCCGCGCGATTCAAATACGACACCTGAATTAAGCGCTACGCAAATGTACCTTCTTAGCCTTGCATCAAATGGTCAACTTTATAACGACGGCATTCTTCACGGCAAACAAGTACTTGCCATCGATTTTGAAGCTGTTGTCGGAGGTCCTTTATCAGCTATGTTGGGAGGATCAGGCATCCCAAGATATCTTATAGAACAGCGATTAGATGCGCTGAGAGCTTATTTTTCAAAAAAATCCCTAACTTAAGGATACCTATACATGACATCTCCAATTCAATCCAATCTTGCAACTATTCATCATCTTAAAGAGTTACCAAGAGCTCTTATCCATCAACATCTTGCGCGTATCAATTCTCAAGATCTCTCTAAAGGAAGTTCCTGGCAACAAGACTCTACTGTGTATGAAACCTACATCACTGTTGAAGGCTATCTCACGTTAAGTATGCACCCGCAAGGGTCCCAAGTAACCTACTATAAACAGTGGCGGGACGATGAAGAGCAACCTGAGCGTTATTTTGATTCCTATTCGCATATCGAATATTTTCAAAATTCTTCAGGGGCTTGGGTCAGTTATGCCA
>JBAWWQ010000276.1:0-2033 GCA_037146655.1 Chlamydiota bacterium
TCTATCTATAGATAAAGAGAAAGCCTTCCTAATATGTTTATTTTTAAAAAATTCATGTTGGGTATTGAAAGCTGTAATATAAGTTTTTCCCACGGCAAATGATTGTAGAGCACCACTTCGTTTAAGAGTCTCGGCTGCATCAAGAGGGATATTCGTATAGGGACTACCAAGCATATCGAGTTCGCCTCGATTAAACATCTCTAATGCAGTATTTTCATCAGTCACCAAGCTTACATTAACACCTTCTAAGCTTACATTTTTTATATCCCAATAATAGGGGTTTTTTTCTAAAACAAATTCATTATTGTGTTGCCATGTAGCAAGGCGGTAAGGGCCATTTGAAATAAAATCTTTTGATAAGCTATCTGCCCAAGCATTGTTTTGTATAACAGTTTTTTGCGATACAGGAAAAAATACGCAAAAAGAAATAAGATTAAGAAAATAAGGAGTTGGTTGTTTTAGGGTAATTACTAAAGTTTTTTCATCCACGGCATGGATGCCAATATCATCTAAAGAAACAACGCCTTTTTTAGCTTCCTCAGCATTTAAGATAGGATACAGTAGGTTTGCATTGGGACACGAAAAAGATGGATCTAACATACTTTTCCAAGAAAATTCAAAATCATAAGCGGTTATCTTGCTTTGATCAGACCATAAGGCATCACGCAAATGGAAAGTATAGGTTGTTTTGTCATCAGATAGGAGAATCTGATCAGCTATTCCATAATCAGCTGAAGAGTCTTCTGAAACCTTGGTAAGACCTTCAAAAAGTAAAAAATGCAGAGCTGAAGAGTAGATGTCTCCCCCTTTTCTAGGATCTAGTGTAGAGGGTTCTCCAGGTAGATTAATATGCAGATAGCGAGATGCAGAGTTTTTTTTGGTTCTGGAGCAAGAGACAGCAAAAATAACGAAAATACTGCCAACACATAAAAATAAGATTTTTTTTAGCATAAAATATAAGTACAACGGTTATGTAAAAATAGCCCTCTATTTATAGGTGTATTATTTAGATTTTGTAAAGAAAAAACTTTCTATTTTTTTGAAAAAAACGTTTTTCTTAAATCGATTAACCCTATGGGGTTAATTTGAACGCCTTTTAGATAAGGATGGCTTAGATAAGTGATTCGATGATGGTAAATAGGAGCTGCAGGGATTTCGCTCATGAGTATAGCTTCAGCAGCCTCAAGAATTGCTAAGCGTTCATCAACACAGAGTGTATCAAAAGAAATGTTAATGAGGTGTTTAAATTCTTCATTTTCCCAGCTACAAAAATTTTTTATTTCGTCTGTGTAAAGAAAACGTTCTAAAAAATTCATGGGATCAAAATACTGCGCAAGGATAGACATCAGGCAGAATTGATAATTTTTTTTGTAGAGCTTATCTAGAAATATTTTTATATCTAATCCTTCTAAATTTACAGATACACCTAAAGTATTTTTCCATTGTTCTTGTAAAGTTGTAGCTATTGTTTTTTCTAAATGATCGGTAAAAAAACAAAAAGTTAAGTGAGGAAACTCTAGAGCTGATATACCAAGCTCTTTTAATCCTAAAGAGAAGTGGTGTTGTGCTAGTTCTTTAGACCCATCAGGGGTAAATTTTGTTGTTTTATTATTTTTAAGAATGGGGGGTACAAGGCCGTAAGCTTTTTTTTCTTGATTTTGAGAGATATAATTTATGATGTCTTGCTTGTCTATAGCATAATAAAATGCTTTGCGAATATTAATGTTGTTGAAAGGAAAACAGTGGATATTGAAAAAACACAGAGTCGTCCCAGCTTGATCTATAGTTGTTGTTTCCTTAGATGTATTAATGAGGGGAAATAGATCTTCGGGAATCGGACATGTTACAGATCCTATGCAATCTAATTGATTGCGTTCATATAGATGGAAAGAGGTCATTTTATCGCTGATAACACTAATTAGAATAGAGTTTAAATTTACTTCAGAAGCATTCCAAAAAGAAGGGTTTTTTTTGAAGGTAAGAAAATCATTTTGATGCCATTGATCTAAAGTGAATGCACCACTAAAAAAAAA
>JBAWWQ010000277.1:0-2019 GCA_037146655.1 Chlamydiota bacterium
ATCGTAGTTAAATTTAACGTTTAATAAAAAAGAAAGAACAATAAGTATGATTACCCTAATTAAAAACATAGTGGAAAAACTTCCACTTTTTACATTTCCACTTTTTTCAAAATTATTTATAGTTTTAGCTGTTTTAATCACAACGCGCATACTTATTAAAAAAGTAAGCCCCTTGCTTCAAGAATTATGCAAAAAAAATGATCTTGATTCCCACTCATGCCTTATTATCAATAAAATAGTTCGCTATGCTTTAATAGTTTTAGGCGCAACCATTGCACTTCAAAACATTGGGCTAGAAGTATACGCAATATTTATGACAGCAGTTGGTATCACCGGTATCATTTTAAGCTACGGCATAAAAGATATTGTCGCTAACTTCATAGCTGGTGTTTTAATCATGGGTTACAAACATGTCAAATTAAACGACTACATAAAAGTCGGTGGATATGAGGGCAAAGTAATCGACATGAATTTGCGATATACGACACTGGAAAATAGTGATTTAACAATTTTAGTTCCTAATATTGTTTTATACACAACATCTGTTGGAATTATTCAAAACAACAACTGCAAAAACTGTACAAAGTAAGTAAAATTTTACGTAGCTGAAACCAAGGTCAATAGATCTTTCAGCATGATCGTATCATCACATTGAGCGATGGCAGATTCTACAGAGCTTTTAAAACAAGCTTCAAAACGGTCTGACCATTGCTCTATTTTTTTGAGAATTTCTTGCATGCCATCAATATCATTTTTTTTAGCCAGATCTTTTAAAAGGCTACCAACCAGTTCTAAATATTTTTTCATTTCAGCTAACTGATATGGCGATTGAACTGTTTTTTCGCAAAATTTTAAATATGGTTTAAGGCTTTCATGATTCAATCGATCAAACGCTTGCTGCGCAGCAAAAATAGTATTTTTTAAAGATTTTTCAATAATTGCTCGCTTACAATCATCAATAAAAATCATGCGGGACTCTTGCCTTTTGATACAATCTTGCCGCTCTTTACGCAAATCTGCAAGATACGCCAAATCTGCAGCTTTATAAAAATCATCTTGCTGCACAGGAACACGGTCAATACAAAATTCATGAATAATGAGGCCTTTATCTGAGATGACGCTATGAGAAAATTCTTTACCATCGACAAGTTCAACCTCAGTTGAAACAGATTTATGAGACATATAACGAATCGCTTGAAGAGAGGGCAAGACTGACAGTAATGAAAAACTCAGAACCGTTTTAAAAAGATATACCTGTATAAAATTTTTTTTAGCCACAAAAGCCCTTTCAGACGAAATTTTGAAAAAATTTTACTTTAAGCTCGAATTACTCTAGCAAAAACTATTAAAAATGGTAAGACTTCAACCATAGATTAACCATAAAAGTATGTTATAATAAATCAGTAATGGACTAGTTACTTTGGTAAGCGGAATAAAATTATGTCAGAAACAAGAATAAAACGCGGAAAAGCATTTTTTTCAATATCAGCAGTTTCTAAAATGTTTTCAGTACATCAACAAACCGTCAGACTTTATGAAAAAGAAGGCCTGATCCAACCAAAACGGTCTGATGGTAACACGAGAATGTTTTCAGAAGAAGATATTGAAAAGTTAGAAGAAATTATTCATCTTACTCATCAGCTTGGTATTAATTTAGCCGGCGTTGAAATGATTTTACAACTACAAAAAAAGATGAAAAAGATGCAAACAGATATGAATAAAATGTTTGCAACAACCCAACATGAACTTACTGCCGAAACTCATAATCGCAAGATTTTAATTAAAAATTATTCTCAGCAACTACAGAGTAAAAAAACTGTAGTAACGCCAAATGTGGTAACACCAGAATTTACCGAAGATAAAGCTGCTCCAAAACAAAGCAACCCTTCATTTAAAGATTGGGATATAGACTACGAAGAATAACTTGCTATACAGTAATACCGATAAAAATTTTACTTCTATGCCTACATGTATGTCTAACTAATTTAGAAAGGAAGCGATCATGAAACATGATACATT
>JBAWWQ010000278.1:0-2007 GCA_037146655.1 Chlamydiota bacterium
AGTTATACCCTGTTAGATGTGCAGCAGATCGTTTAAAGTTACAAGATGAGAAAACACATGAAGATTTACCTGCAGCAAGGCTAGAATTTTTAGGACATACTTTATTAGAGGGGATGATCCGTGATTTGCAAGCACGAGAGTATGTTTATTTTCAGGTGTTTCATAAACAGATTATAACACCTATCGCCCTAATGACCTCTCATGAAAAAAACAATCATGAACTTGTACAAGAAATTATTCAGCAAGCTCAATATTTTGGACGTCCTAAGGAGTCATTTAAAATTTTTGCCCAACCTTTGGTTCCGACTTTTACACAAGATGGTATTTGGTGTTTAAAAGCCCCTATGCAGCTTCTTTTGAAGCCAGGAGGTCATGGGGTTATTTGGAAGCTTGCTGCTCAGGAAAAGGTGTTAGATTGGTTTCTTTCTCAAGGTCGCAAAAAGGTTCTTGTTCGACAGATTAACAATCCAATTGCAGGTGTTGATTTAGGGTTGATTGCTTTAACAGGTGTTGGATGTAAAGAGAAAAAGCTTTTTGGGTTTGCATCTTGTGTGAGGAGAGTGAAAACAAGTGAAGGGATGAATGTTTTAAAAGAGAGAGTGTCACAACATGGTATTTATGCAACACTTTCTAATATTGAATATTGCGATTTTGAAAAACTTGGTATTCAAGATCGGTCCCAATGTGAAGGGGATCCTTATTCAGTATTTCCTTCCAATACAAACATTTTATTTGCCGATGTTGAGGCTATGAGACAGGCTGTTGAGGATGTGCCCTATCCTGGGATGCTTGTCAACTTAAAGTCTATGAAATATTATGGGCAAGAAGATCCCAATGCAACTGTTGCAAGGCTTGAGCTGCTTATGCAAAATATTGCTGATGCGTTTGAAGAAAAAATACCACAACCTCTTCAAGAGAATTTAGAACCTGAATTGCCAACATTTATTGTTTTTAATAAACGACATAAAACGATTTCACCAACAAAGAAGCAATTTGTTCCAAAATCAGGATTAGTTGAAACGGCTTTAGGTTGTTTTTACGATTATTTAAAAAATTGCAAAGAACTTTTGGAAGGTGCTTGTGGTTTTGATTTACCAAACCTACCTGCAGAAGAGGCGTTTTTAAAAGAGGGGCCTTCATTTATCGCAGTCTATCATCCTTGTTTAGGTCCTCTATATTCGATTATTTCTCAAAAAATTTATGGAGGATCTTTAGCTAGAGGCTCTGAGCTTCAATTAGAGATTGCAGAAGTAAAAATAGAAAAGTTATCCATTCAAGGGAGTTTACTTGTTCAATCGGATCAAGTGATGGGCCATCAAGTTGAGGGGGTGCTTTCTTATTCTAATCAGGTAGGACGTTGTTATTTGAAAAATGTTACTGTTAAAAATGAAGGAATTAATTTTTCTAAACCGAATATTTTCTGGAAAAATAAAATCTACAGAAAACAGGCCTGTTCTATTCGACTAGAAGGATTTAGTGAATTTAGAGCAGAAAATGTTGTCTTAGAAGGGAATTTATCGATTGTTGTTAAAAATGGAGAAAAAGTTACTGCTGTGCAAGAAGGGGATTGTGTCGTTTTTGTAAGAGAGCCACTAAAGCTTGAAGAGACCAAGGCTTATTGGCAGTATACTCTATCTTTAGATCAAACAATTGAGTTGGTTTTTCAAAACTACTAGGTTTACTAGCCTAAGTTTATATAAAAAGAGCGGTAAAATACCGCTCTTAAACATCTATTGCAAAGGTTAGTTTAAACTACTGCAGCAGCTCTTTGGCGTTGAATCCAATTAGCGACTTTGTAGTTAGCTGCGCTAAGTCCAAGATCCTTACGTGCATTGTTTATTTCAGAGCGTGTTGCACGAGCAAGGAATTGATTCACTTTTTGTTTCTCATTACTTTTAAAATCTACAGGAAGTTCTCTTGGAGTTGCAACTGAACTTACTGAGTTTGCTGGAGCTGAACTTGCTGGAGCTGAGTTTGCTGAACTTGCTGGAGCTGAGCTTGCTGAAC
>JBAWWQ010000279.1:0-1999 GCA_037146655.1 Chlamydiota bacterium
ATTACACAGTTTCCTTGTGAAGAATACCCTACTCGTTTTGCTGCTTCGGTAAAAGATTTAGATGTCGAAGGATATTTAGATAAAAAACAAGCTAGACGTGTAGATCCAGTGATTACCTATGGGATTGTCGCTGGTAAAAAAGCTTTGGAATCAGCTGTTTTTGATCAGACACTTCTTAATAAGCAAAGATGTGGAGTCTTGATAGGTTCTGGTATGGGTGGTATGAAAGTCTTTTCTGATGGGGTAGAAACTGTTGTGACAAAAGGCTATAAAAGATTAACACCTTTTTTTGTTCCTTATATCATTACGAATATGGCAGGGGCTCTTTTAGCAATTGATTTAGGGTTTTCTGGCCCTAATTATTCTATTTCTACAGCTTGCGCAACTGCAACACATGCGATTGTATCTGCAGCCCAGCATATTGAACGTGGTGATGCTGATTTAATGATTTGCGGTGGGACAGAAGCTCCGATTGTGCCTGTAGGGCTTTCTGGGTTTGTTGCATGCAAGGCCCTTTCTGAACGCAATGATGATCCAACAAAAGCTTCTCGTCCTTGGGATAAAGCTCGAGATGGATTTGTTATGGGAGAGGGTGCTGGTGTTATCGTCTTAGAAGAGTTAGAGCATGCCTTGGCTAGAAAGGCTACTATTTTAGCAGAGTATTTAGGTGGAGCAATCTCTTGCGATGCTCACCATATGACAGATCCTATTTCAGATGGTAGTGTTGTTGCTTGGACAATGAAACAGGCATTAAAAGAGGCAGATTTAAAGCCTTCTGATGTTGATTATATTAACGCTCATGCTACATCGACTTTAGTAGGAGATTTATGTGAGATAAGAGCGATACGAACTGCTTTTGGGTCTCATTGTCAAAATCTTCAGATTAATGCAACAAAATCGATGATTGGGCATTGTTTAGGAGCTGCCGGTGGCATGGAAGCTATTGCAACGGTTAAAGCTATACAAACCCAAAAGCTTCATCCTACGATCAATTTAGATGAGCCGGAAGATGAGGTAAAGGACTTAAATCTTGTGCCTCATCGAGCTCAAGATGCTCAAGTGAGGGTTGCTATATCCAATTCGTTTGGGTTTGGTGGACATAATGCTTGTATAGTTTTTGGTCAATATACTTAAAGGTGATGTTTGAATAGATCTGATTTTGCTTATGGGGTTATTCCTATTATTAAGAAAGATAACATATGGCATGTTTTTCTTCTTAAGCATAGTCGAGATGGTTTTTGGGGCTTTCCCAAGGGTCACGCAGAGGCTGGAGAAACTTTTTTAGAAACAGCAAAAAGAGAGCTTTATGAAGAGACTCAGCTTCAAGTTGTAAAACTTATTCGAGAAGAGCCTTTTATAGAAGAGTATATTTATCAACATCAAGGCTCTTATGTTGAAAAAACAGTCTATTTTTATTTAGCCTATACATCAGAATCTTTTGAAATAGATGGGAAAGAAGTGGTTGAAGGCGTCTGGCTTTCTTTAGCCAAAGCCAAAGAACTTATTTCCTTTAAAGAAGGACTTCATCTCCTTTTTGAGATTGAGCAGCAGCTTGATTTAGTGTCTTAATCTACTTAAAGTTTGCTAAAAAATTATTAGCGCTTAGCAGCTTTCTTAAAATTTGTTAAGCTTGCAATTTCCGTTTTTGATACTAAAGGACTTGAAGCAGGCAATTGTTTCACACGGCCAGCTAAAGAAGCGGGCTTTGTAGACAAGGGTACAAGGGCTTTACTTACGATAGAACTTAAAGAAGGTTCCTTTGTCTTTTTAGGTAAGCTAGAAGAATAAGTATGAGAAGAGGGTTGTGAAGGTTTAATTTTCATAAAAAATCTCCTTGTAGGATGTTATAAGTGTAGCTTTATCATGATGATTAAATAATATTCAATTAAAAACACTTTACTTAAAAAAAGTTTTCTTGGTTTCTCCTTATTTATTTTCATATTTTCTTAAAACTCCGAGACAAGGTATGCTTGAGAAAACAATTATAGCGAGTAAGTTT
>JBAWWQ010000280.1:0-1975 GCA_037146655.1 Chlamydiota bacterium
ATACCACGCACACTTACTGGGAAAATCAAAAGCGGATTATAAAAAATACTTATTGGTACTTAATGAAAAGCACGAGTGACTTAAATTTTATTCCGCAAAAAGAAGAAGGAATTACTGAGGTTAAATGGATTAAGAAAGATCAGGTAAGTGAGCTATTAAAAAATTCGTATGCTTCTGTAGCTGATGTTTTTCGATACAGTAAATCCTGAATATTTTTTTGAGTGATATTTTTTATTGTTTCATCTAAATGAAAAGAGGCCATTCACAATTTGTGAAAGGCCTCTTTAAATAAAATCTATCGTTGATTAGCTTAAGTGCTTGTTCACCAATTTAGCCATATCAAACATGCTAACTTGTGTTTTACCACCGAAAACAACTTTAAGACTTGCGTCTGCATTAATCATGCGACGGTTTTTGCTATCCTGTAAACCGTTCTTCTTAATGTACTCCCAAAGTTTTTTTACAACTTGTGTACGAGGTAATGGTTTGTTACCAACCACCGGTTGCAAAGCTGCACCAATAGCTAATGGACGCATAAACGCTGCATTAGGTTTGCGAGCAGATTTTGCTTTTGGTTTAGCGGCTGCTTTCTTCTTAGGAGCTGCTGCTTTCTTTTTTGCTGCTGCTTTTTTCGGAGCAGCTTTTTTTGCTTTTGTTGCCATGATTAAATGGGTTTTTTATTTGATGACCCCGAAATAAGATACTCGCCCTCTGACGGCGCAGCTATTATTTAAAAAGTTTTCCCCAATGAAAAGTGCGCAACTCCATTGGTGAAAAAATAATTGTTAATTCGTTGATAACTGAAATGGTGAAATCTCCCAATGAAAAAGTATTTCTTGTAAAAAAGAAATTTTGATTTCAAATTAAAATACGCTTAGTTGTTAAAGTAAAAAAAATAAAATCAGAATAGTCTTCCATCTCTGATAGTTACTTCACGATCAGCAAGTTTAGCTAGTTCTTCATTGTGTGTAACGATTACAAATGTTTGATAAAATTCTTTTCGTAATCGAAAAAATAATTCATGTAACTCCCTTGCATTATCTGAATCGAGATTGCCTGAAGGTTCATCTGCTAACACTACTTTCGGATGATTGATAAGTGCGCGTGCAACAGCAACACGCTGTTGTTCTCCTCCTGAAAGTTGCGATGGCTTGTGATCGAACCGATCTTTCAATCCTAAATAATCTAGCAGCTCTTTGGCTTGTTCTTTTACTTCATTGTCATTTCGCTTTCCAATCCAACCGGGAATACAAACATTTTCCAATGCAGTAAACTCAGGAAGCAAGTGATGAAACTGAAAAACAAAACCGATGTGTTTATTGCGAAACGATGAAAGATCTTTATCAGTCATGTTAGCTAAATTGTTATCATCAATAATTACCTCACCTCCATCAGGTCTATCTAACAATCCAATCATGTGAAGCAAGGTGCTCTTACCTGCGCCTGATGCACCTACAATTGAAACCACTTCGCCTTTATCAATTTTAAAAGATATTCCTTTCAACACCTGAATATCTCCATAAGCTTTTGAAACATTTACTGCCTGTATCATTTTTTTAGCTGTTAGAATTTAGCTGTTAGCTATGTGGTAAATTCAATTTCAGCATAGAATACTAATGGCTAAAAGCTAAGAGCTACTTGCTGTCGAAGACTGCGAAAGTAATCAGGAGCGAGTTTCATTCTGCAACCATACCAACTAAATAATTCACCATCTGCTAAAATAATTTTTGTGGCAGGAAATATCTTTTGCATTTCGTCAATGTGTTTTTGTTTGAAAGGAAATGGTTCAGATGAAAGGATTAAGATTTCTGAATTTAGATTTTTGATTTCTTCAGCGCTAACAGAAGGATAGCGAGTGAGATGAGTTGCCGCATTTTCAAATCCCGCCTGGTTCATCATTTCAGAAATGAATGTATCTCCTCCAGCAATCATGTATGGGTTGCGCCAGATGAAGTACAAAGTTTTTAGTTTCGGG
>JBAWWQ010000281.1:0-1974 GCA_037146655.1 Chlamydiota bacterium
TTTTTTTTTTCAAAAATTTAAAATTTATAAACATTACAATTCATCCTACTTTGATTTATGAAGATTTAGACTTGGAAATAGATTGGCTGTTAACAACTGATTTCTCTAAAGGATTGCCTTTTTGGGAGCCTGCTGCAACATGGATGATAGAGAAAGATAACGTCACTATTCCTTTGTTGCAGGTTAAAAAGCGTTACAAAAAGATGCGCCCAGAGCTTTTAAAGCATGAAACTGTGCATATTGCAAGAAGTGCATTTAAAGAGCCTATTTACGAAGAGTTTTTGGCATATGCGACATCTAAATCTAAATGGAGACGTTTTTTTGGTCCTATATTTAGGTCAACTAAAGAGTCTTTGTTTTTTGTAGTGTTGGCGTTATTGCCTTCTTTAACCTTATGGCTTCTGATTCCTTTAGGCTCATATAGTTTGTGGCTTCTTGTTAGATTGATGATACATCAAAAGATTTTCAAAACCTCTTTGGATAATCTCAGTAAGATTTTTCGAATAGCTTCTCCACTAAAAATTGCAATTCGATTAACAGATAAAGAAATTAAGCTATTTGCTCGAAAAGCAAATATTCAATCGTATATAGATAACCAAAACTGTCTTAGATGGAGGCAGATTAAGGCTTCATATCTTCAAAATTCTTGACAGGATGCAAAATCTTAAGCTAGGGTGAGTTTTGATAAACTAGTTTTAGAAACAAGAAAATTCTTCATGAGATCATATGGGTGAAAAGCAAAAATTTCAAAAGATATTAGCTATTGTTATCTTGGTATTAATTCCTATCTTTATTTTAAAAGAATATAAGATTCTTTCCATGAAAAGTGATAAAGCTCTTATCAATTATGGAGAGCCTTTAAAAAACGAATATTCTAAAGGGGATAACAAGTCTTTTGTTATTGTGATTTTTTCTACAGAAAGAGATGAATTTTGCGAAAAGAATTTAGAATCGATATTTAATCAATCTTATGAAGATTTTCGTGTGGTTTATCTAGATAGTGGAGAAGGGAATAGCAATTATAATAAGGCCATGGACTGGATAGAGAAATTTGGATATGAAGATAAAATCACTTTTATTAAAAACATTAACAACGAACAGCTATTTGGCGCTTTTTATAAAGCAGTGCATGGATGTCAAGATGATGAAGTGGTTATGCATTTAGAAAGTACCGATTGGCTTGTAGATGAAAATGTTTTAGAAAAGCTTAATGCTACTTATAAAGATCCCGATGTTTGGCTGACTTACGGTGAATATATGCAGTATCCTAGTTTGAAAAAACAGGAGCTGGAACCTGTGATTAATAGAACGCTTAGAGATTTTAAAGCTGCAAAAACACCATGGATGCTATCTCATCTAAAAACTTACTATGCAGGAGTATTAAAACAGATGACTCCTACAAGTGACGGATTAAAAGATAAAGCATCTTCTACAGAAGATAAGATGCTTATGCTTTCTCTTCTTAAAATGGGTAAATGGCATGTAAGGTTTATCCCTGAAGTCCTTTATGTGCATCAAGAATAACAGGTTAGTGAGTAAAATGCATATAAAAATTTTTATGAAGATAGAGTAACAGTAGCATTGCAATCCTTTAAGTAGATTTATGCATTTTATTAAAACTGTGATGTCAAAATTCTTCTCTAGTTCAATCTAAATATTCTTATACAAAAGACGAATTCCAAAAGAGCTTATATAGTGAGAGGTCTTTTCTTCAATTTTTACCAGTTCTTTAAGCTCAATAAAAGAGTTTTTGTCGATGAGGGTAAGCCGATCTCTCTAATAACGGATTGTATTAATTGGTATCCGATGTTTTTTGACCAGTGATTCTGGATCCATTAGCTTGCTATTGTTTAACTAGTTTTTCACGCTTGTTTTGGCTTCTATTTGAACGTCTAGATGCAGATTACTCCTTTATTAAAAGAAACATCTGAGTATTTGAAATTAGTTATCTTAAAAAGATGTGCTGGTTAGATG
>JBAWWQ010000282.1:0-1963 GCA_037146655.1 Chlamydiota bacterium
TAATAAATGTTTAAAATAGAAATAATAGAGAGATCGCCTTATGTAGTTAACTTACTGTTTGAATCTACGGCCAACGGATTAACCGACCTTTTCTTAGGATCACTCTGAACGCATCTCTGTATTTCAGAACGATGTTTTGCTCTCAAAAAGATTAAGCTTTGATTCAGCTAAATTCAAAAAAAACCAGATAGTACTCTTGATAATTAGCTGTAAAAACAATTACCACTTGATTAATATAGAAGGCCTTGGCGGTTAAAATTAAGATTAAGCTAAGGTAGTTAAAGCGCTAAATACTTTTCTAATCTAGCCTAACTAGATTGGAAAGTAATCATTTTAAAAAAGATGGAAAAAGTGGAAAATAAAGAGGTTTACTGGACTATTTGTCCGATATGTTATGGACGGGGCAAAAAAAACTTTAGGCTTCGCAAGAAATCCAGACTTCGCTTCCAATTGGCAATGGATGAATTTGAAAAAGCTCAAAGTGAAGGAAAAGCTTCCATTCGCCCTAAACTTACCCAATATTTATGCGATCATTGCAGTGGATGTGGCTTGATTGCTGCTGCTAGTCACCCCATAGTAGACTCAAACAACTATCCTCATATAGCAATTATTGGTGCAGGTATAGGAGGTGTGGCGCTGGCTGTAGCTTGTTTACATCGAGGCATTCCATTTACACTTTATGAGCGAGATAGCAGCTTCGATGCAAGAGCTCAGGGCTATGGACTTACTTTGCAACAAGCAAGTAACGCAATTAAAGGATTTGGTCTTTTCTCTTTAAAAGACGGGGTTTATTCCACACGCCACGTAGTGCATACTACAGAAGGCAAAGAAATTAGTGAATGGGGAGTGAGAACGCACTCAGCTGCTAAAAAGTCTCCAAAGCGTGTAAATGTGCATATTCCACGACAAATCTTGCGTCTAGCATTGCTTGAGCAATTGGGGAGCCACGATACTGTCCAGTGGGGGCATCGCTTAGTTTGTTTTAAACAATGTGAAGATAAAAGTATTGAGCTGAGTTTTCAAGTTAATGGTGAAATGAAAAATACCAAAGCAGATTTGGTAGTGGGTGCCGATGGTATTCGTAGTGTTGTGCGCAGCTTGCTAATTGGTGAGGACATTACTCCATTACGTTACCTCGGTTATATAGTCATTTTGGGTATTTGTTCTTTAGAGGCTATTAAGGATGTTGAGAGTTCCTTACTCGACTCAGCCACCGTGTTTCAAACTGTCAATGGCCATGAACGAATCTACATGATGCCTTATTCGTTAAACTCGATAATGTGGCAGCTTAGCTTCCCCATGCCCGAAGAAGAAGCTAAGGCGTTGAGTGCTCAAGGAGCTCACGCGCTTAAAGAAAAAGCATGTCACGTAGCAAACTGGCATACACCCATTCCTCAAATTTTATCAGCAACTCTGCCTGCACAAATTTCAGGTTATCCTATCTATGACCGTGAACTACTCAAGTCTGAATTATTACAAAAAGCTGGAGCAGCGACTTTAATTGGAGATGCAGCTCACCCTATGAGTCCATTTAAAGGACAAGGTGCAAATCAGGCTCTGTTGGATGCACTAGCCCTGGCTCGTAGCATTTCAATAGCATGTGGTCCTTTATCTAAATGGAAAGAAAATGGATTGAGAAAAACTGTATTAACTGAGTTTGAAGAAGAAATGTTAGCTCGTAGCGCTTCTAAAGTGAAGGATTCAGCTGAAGCTGTGGAATTTCTACATTCCCAAGATGTGTTACGTGAAGGTAATGAGCCTAAAAAAAAGTGTTTACGCAGTAACCACCAGCAATCGATTTATCCTAAGAATCCACCATCTTAGTCCCATGATCTAGGTATTTTATCACTGTAGTTTTAAAGCACTATATCTATGTCATTAGGCCAAAAAATGGAATATCCATCACACTCAACCTTTTTGAAATACTCAATATCTTTCAATTGAAGGAACATGTTTTTCGCAT
>JBAWWQ010000283.1:0-1956 GCA_037146655.1 Chlamydiota bacterium
CAACGCAAGAAATCATTAAAACTCTTTTCGTTACTGACAAAAATTCTTTTAAACAAGTTGTCATGGTCCCTTTTCCTAGTGAAGACTCTTACGTGATTGGCTTAATCTCCCGTGATGCACCTACAATTTGCCAAAAAGCAACTAACAAAGAACTCATGTCTGTTCTTATCCCCACAACACCCAACCCATCTACTGGCTATTTGCTCATGTATGATAAGAAAAAAATCATCTACTTAGATATGACTCCTGAAAATGCTATTAAATATATTGTATCTTGCGGTGTAATAACTCCAGAAAACCCCCACATTGATCCGGATGCCTTATGAAAAAATATTTAATTACTGGACTTGTCATTCTACTGCCTATCGCATTAACCACGATGATTGTAGTCTTGCTTATGGATCTGTTAACAGCTCCATTTTTAGGACTGGTTCATGCGATTTTAGCTTTTTTAGGAACGAACATAAGTTATCTTCATCAGCACCAACATATCCTCTTATTTATTAGTCGACTTATCGTACTGTGCTTAGTAGTTTTAACGATTTTTTTACTAGGGTATTTAGGAAGTAAGATCTTTTTTAAAATATGCTTTGGCCTTTTTCATCGCTTGATGATGAAAATTCCTATCATTAAAAAAATCTATCAAATTCTTAGAGATATGACAAAAACTTTTTTCCCACATAAGGGTAAGGTTTTTCAGTCTTCTGTTCTTGTTAATTTCCCATTCGAACATAGCTACATGATAGGTTTTCAAACAAACGACGTCCCTGAAAGCATCTCCAGTAAAGCACCTGCTTTAAAAAATGCAAAATCTGTATTTCTTCCTACAGCTCTGCACCCTAGCTCAGGCTTTTTACTTCTTATGAACTCTGAAAAAATCCATCAACTCGACTTAAAAACAGAAGATGTCTTTAAGTGTTTAATTTCTGTGGGACTATTCGTTCCTGAAGACCATAATACTCCAAAAAACCCATGAGGCACTCATGTTTTTAAAAAAAAAAATCAAACCTTCTCCTGGATCTATAGAAGTATTACCCTCTAACCAAGATCTTTCATCCGAGCAAGAAGATCTCTTATCTGAAAAAGATCTTTATGACGATCATGGATCAGCTATTGTTGGTGATCGAACAGAAAAAGTAGTGTTTCTAAAACACCTCGATGAGGATAACGATTAGTTAAACTTAACCTAATCTTTCTAAAATTAACTTCGCCTCTTTCTCATCAATCAAAATAAACTGATTAAGAGAAGGTTCGTAAGAGTAAACATCTGCTTGCGCTATATCAAACCACCATCCATGAACTTGGAGCTTTTTTTGCTCTATACGTTCACGAACAAATGGATAGCTCATGATATGCTTCATCTGCTCTAAAACATTGACCTGGGAAACTTGATTATGTTTTGACAAAGAAGCATCTAGTGTAAATCCTTGATCTACTCTATCAAGGGCACCCTTGCCATGCTGAAGCCAACATTTCAAGTGTGAACAGCATGAATTTTCTACATCTTGAGTAATAGTTATCATAGCCCCACACTCAGAGTGGCCGCAAATAATAATATTAGCTACATTCAAAGAAAAAACAGCAAACTCAATAGCAGCTGCAGCACTATCGTCTTGATGAGGTGCTGTAACAGGAGGAATAAGATTACCAATATTTCTTAAAACAAACAAATCACCAGGATTTAAAGAAGCAAAAAGATTAGGCACTACCCGACTATCAGAACAAGCAATAAAAAGAGCATCAGGTTTTTGCCCAAGGGCAAGCTTAGCAAAGAGCTCCCTGCTTTCTGGTGTGAGATTTTTTCTAAAATCAACAATGCCCTGAATCAACTTCTTCATTTTTTTTCTCGTAAAACTTTAAAAAATAAAGATTGAGCTTAATACATTTCTAACTATTATTCGAGAAAGTTTTTACTAAACCCTATATTTCATTTACAGGTTTATTAAGCCAAGTAGA
>JBAWWQ010000284.1:0-1955 GCA_037146655.1 Chlamydiota bacterium
TCGAAAGTACCCTCCGAAGCTACCCTTCGATAACCAAGTTGGGCGCCGTAGGAATTCTCTTCCTTTAGGGAGAGGAGGATGTCAACAGCCTTTCACTAATTTGAATCTAACCCCCTAAAGTATTTTTTTGTTTGAATTAATTGTTGGAAAAGATCTTTTAAAGTATCCTATGCAAGAAAATGAATGCGTTAAAAAGGATTAGTTTTTATGAGTCTATTTACAACAATTAGATGGCAGCAACGCCTTATTAACTTACGCAAAGCTTTTTCTTTGTTAACACAAGCAGTCTCGCAAAATGAATACAATGAATTAGAAAAAGCGGGTCTAATTCAACAATTTGAATTTTGTTTTGAGCTCTCTTGGAAAACCTTAAAGGATTACCTTGGAAATGAAGGTGTTTCAGTAGATACACCAAGAGATGTTATTAAACAGGCTTTTTCCATGAATTTGCTTTCTGATGTAAATATCTGGATAGATGCTCTAGAAAAAAGAAACTTACTGTCTCATGCTTATGAAAAAGAAACGGCATTATTAGTGATTAGTCTTATTAAGGAAAAATATTTTCTTGCAGTTAAACATCTAGTTACATTTTTTGACACAAAAACTTTTTCTTCAAGCTATGGACTTGATTTATCTGTTTTGTTACAGCTTTTACAACAATTAACAAAATATATAGGGATAGAAGAGATTATCCTTTTTGGCTCAAGAGCTATGGGGAACTTTAAAAGTACTTCTGATATAGATCTTTGTCTTAAAGGCACTTTAACAGAAGATCACTTGGGTGAAATTAAAACACTTCTTGAAGAGGGAAAAGTCCCTTATAAAGTAGATGTTATCTTGTATGACAGTATCAAAGATCCGGCAATATTAGAACATATTAAATGTTTTGGCAAAAAAATCTACCCTTAATAAGACTAATTTTGGATTTATAGGTGGCTTAGGGTTGCCTCTCTTTTTCGGTCCTTTTCATAAACTATCAGCAGTTATGGGCGGACCTCTGAATTATAGGTAAAAAATGAGCATTTATTAGAAATTTGTCATTTTATCTACGTTGTACAAGAAATTATTTTACTCCACTCACAAAAAACATCCACCTCCCTATTTTTAATTCTATCGTTTTTTTTTGATAATTATTTTACATGCGTGATCATCACCCCCTTATCCCTTATTTTCTCATCCTAAGGATCTCCGCAAAATACATACCGAAACTGTACCCGTTGATTTTTCCAAATGGGAGAATCAGCTATGATTTGCCAGGATTTTTCTATCAACTGTTGTAACATATCTTTAGCAAATTTCATTAGAGAACGGCTCTTCTTAAGAGTCTTAGCAAGGGTTGTACAGGCAAAAAGCTCAAATAGAAAAAAAGCGATAAACATCATGAGTTTCCAGACAAGCATTAGATTAGCTCTTGTTTTTGCCATATCATGGCAGATATTAAATCCTCTGTTTTTAAGGGTGTTATGCAAGTCCTCATGTTCCCAACGGGAACGTCCTCTTTTAGCCATCTTAAAACAATTATTTCGAAATATTTTTTTTGGAGCACATCCAAGCTCCTTTATAAAGCGTTTTTTGCGAACCATCCTTGTATAAAATAATCTCTTTAAATCTGAGAACATTTGTAAACACATCATCACCTACTTCGACTTCATTGAACCAAGATGCTTTTTTAGTAACGGTTGCACCTGCCTGTTTTTCTTTTTCTTCAAATTGATAATGCTTTTGATACACCTCTGTTTTAGAAAGCTCATCACAACGTCTAACTAAGTTCTTAAGCTTGCCATCTTTGAGAACAATGATATAATCCAGATTCAGTTGTTTGCAGAGACGAATAAACGGTTTATTAGCATATAAAACATCGCCAAGAAAGGTAAATGATAACCGAGGATAACGTTTTCTGTTGACATCCTCCTCTCCCTAAAGGAAGAGGATTCCTACGGCGTTCAGTTAAAGAC
>JBAWWQ010000285.1:0-1949 GCA_037146655.1 Chlamydiota bacterium
AAGACAACTACGTTGTTTGCGCTCTTGACCCCGCCTTGAAAGACTGACTATTACCTACAAGTAGCTCTTTTTAAAGATTTCCAAAATTCTGCAATCAAAGCGAGCTTTTCCCAGCCTCTCCAAATGTAACTCATTTTGGAACAAGCTTCATGAATAGGGGCATCGGGGTAATTTAATAAGTCATTAGCCACCTTTAGCAACCTTCGGTTCAATCTTTTATCGGATAATTCTACAGAACTAAGTTCTTTACAGCACCAGGTATCTTGTTTTGCTTGCATTATGCCCCCAAATATTTTGATGGCATACAGATTATCAAATTAAAATTTTGTGGGTAATAGTTAGTCCTTAATGATTATCAAAAAATTAATTTACTACATCCACAGTGAGCGTCAGAGGCTTTTTTGTTTCACAATCTATCAAGGTCATCGAAAAGGTTTTTTCATAATTGAGGATCGGCACAAATACAATTGAGTTCATTTGAGAATAGGCCTCAATTGTTTTATCTTCAGCAGCCTTTGATAAAAAGTCTTTATTTAAGGACTTGTTAGCTTGATAGGATTTGACACCATCAATAATTGCTGGGATGATAAGTGGCCATATTAACAAAGCTCCCACTCCATATCCCGCTATTCTTCCAGCAGTAGAGGTGTAGACTTTTTCAGCCACATCTTCTGCATCAGCTAAAGGCAGATTGATTCTATTAATAGTAAATAGATAGGGTTTGTTAGAGTTGTTTTTAATATAAATTTGTATAGGTTGATAGCCTTCTGCAAGGACATCACGATCTAGATAGCGTTTACAATCTTTTTTATTAAAGGCTTTGGCTACAACAGACAGGCCCACATCCAAAGTTTGAGATTTAAGTAGAGTTTCTGCAGGTAGTAGACTTAAGGTAGAGGCGCGATAAGAAGCGCAGCTTGAACAGAGTAAAACACTCAAAACAATTGAAATTAGGGGAAGATTTTTTTTCACGTTGCGGCCTTAGCAAGTATCTTAGAGTAATGATTTTATTCGTTTCATTAGAAATTCACAAACATAAAACAGTTTAAAATTATGTTTTTCTATGATCGATGGTGGCAACCGGACAGAAAAAATCAAGTTTTTAGTTTATCTAAGAGAAGATGAGAGGCATCAGCCGTGCAGATTCCAATAAATCCATAGAGCATCTCTTTTTTATAGTGGATACAGTAAAGTGTTAAGGATGTTTTTGTAAAAAAACACAAGTTGAAGGCGTAGCAAATGATAAATACTACAGCATATAGCCAAAGGATTCGTGTAATAGATCCTAAAATAAGGGTATGAGACATTCCTCGATGCCTAAACAGCTTGGCATAACCTATAAAAGGGAGGGATAAAAATCCTCTTAAAGAGATTTTTTTAATTTTATAAGCTATGTCCATATCGGGATGCATAAAAAGAGTGGTGTAGATAAATGCAATCGAAAAAAAGCCTAATTGGAGGGGAGTTGGGTGACTATAGAGGTAAAGAGCTGTAAGAATAAGAGGAAAGCTTAAGCTTAAATTAAAAGTTGTATGGGTGGAGTATTTTGGCATAGTTATTGATGGTTATCTACAAGCTCATTTAGGAAAGAAAGAGACGAAGTCTCTTTTTGCAAATCTTTCAGGGCTTTTTCCCATTTTTGCATGGTTGTTAAAATTGTATGATGAAAGTGTTCATGTTCTTCAGCTTTATCATAACGGAGCAAAAATCCAACGCACGTAATATCATAGATATTAACCCAAGAATAAGAGATTTCATGAGCAGAGGTTAATAGGTTGTCAATTACATCATTAATGAGTTCTTTAAAAGAGGGTTTAACAGCGCCTAGCATCAGGATATAGTAATCATCGTGAATGGAGGTGTTTACAAAAAATGTATCTTTTTGAAATTCATGCTCTAAAACAGATAAAAGTAAAACATCCAGATACAAAGTTGTTAGTTACCACCAC
>JBAWWQ010000286.1:0-1933 GCA_037146655.1 Chlamydiota bacterium
CCCAGATAAAGATTATGGTCAATTGTTAGGTCACCCAAATGTTTTTATTTGGAAACCTCCTGCATTTGGTAATAAAGAAGAAATTGTTGATGCAAAAAAAATATGTGAAAAGTGGGACATAGAAAGAGTGGAACAGGTGGTTGATATGTTGGGATTGATGGGAGATGCGTCAGACAATATACCGGGTATTCCTGGTGTGGGTGAAAAAACAGCAGCAAAACTTTTAAAACTATACGGAACCTTAGAAGGCGTTTTAGAAAATGCGGATAAAATTACAGGGTCCATGGGTGAAAAAGTGCGTGCTGGTAAGAAGTCTGCCATTATGAGTAAAAAATTGGCCACCATTATCACCAATGTGCCCGTCACTTTTCACGAAGAAAATTTTAGGTTAAAAGAAAAGAATAAATCAGCCCTTGCTGAAATTTTTAATGAGCTTGAGTTTAAAACACTAGGTAAAAGAATTTTAGGCGAAGACTTTGCTGTTATGGGGGGTGCGGGATCCGCAGAGGTGGTGGTAAAAAAACAAGAGCAGACAGATTTATTCGGAAACACGGTGCATGTTAAAATAAAAAAGAAAACGGGTGGTGATAAAGAAGAAGAAGTGGCACATCAAATAAGTAATGCGGAGGAAGAGCAGGAAATGGCTGAGCCCGGTGAAAACGACTTGCCTGTAGAATTGGTGGTAAATAAAAATAGCACCAACACACCACATCAATATCTTGCGGTGGTGGGGGCTGTGGCAATAAAAAAACTGGTACAAGATCTTTTAAAACAAAAAGAGATTTGTATTGATACAGAAACCACGGGTGTGAATGCAAATGAAGTGTCCTTGGTGGGTTTAAGTTTTTCATACAAGGTGCACGAAGGATTTTATATACCCATTGAAAACGAATCAAGTGCGAGTGAAATATTAAAACATTTTGAACCCTTGTTCAAAAACAAGGACATTTTGTGGATTGGTCAAAACCTTAAATATGACTTTTTAGTACTAAAATGGTATGGCATAGAATTGCTTGGTAAAACCTTTGATACCATGTTGGCGCACTATGTCATTGAGCCAGAAGGTAGGCGCAGTATGGATTTGCTAAGTGCACAATTTTTAGGATATGAGCCCATCTCTATTACAACACTTATTGGTAAGAAGGGGAAGAATCAGGGAACCATGCGGGATGCCCCAATAGAACAGGTCACAGAATATGCAGCAGAAGATGCTGACATTACCCTTCAATTAAAAAATTGTTTTACTCCTTTAATAAAAAAGCGGGGCGTAGAAAAAGTTTTTGAACAAGTCGAAAACCCCCTGGTGCGTGTTTTGGTAGATATGGAATACGAAGGGGTAAAAGTAGATATTGATTTTTTAAATGAATACAGCAAGGTATTAGAAACAGACGCAAAAATAAGTGAAGAGCGCGTTTATGATCAGGCTGGTGTTCGGTTTAATCTCGCCTCTCCAAAACAGCTGGGCGAGGTATTGTTTGATATTCTAAAGCTAGATGCCAAAGCTAAAAAAACAAAAACAGGACAATACGCTACAGGGGAAGATGTCTTACAAAAAATGGCCGCAAAACATAAAATAGTAGATGATATTTTAAATTTTAGAGAATTAACTAAATTAAAATCTACCTATGTTGATTCTTTTCCAGCATTAATCAATCCAAAGACAGGGAGGGTACACACCAGCTATGCGCAAGCCGTTGCGGTTACCGGAAGGCTTAGTAGTACCAATCCAAATTTACAAAACATCCCCATTAGAACCGAACGCGGAAGAGAAATTAGAAAAGCATTTATTCCTCGTGACCAGGGTCGTGTTTTAGTAAGTGCCGATTATTCGCAAATTGAATTGCGCATCGTCGCTGCTATTAGCGGTGACCCAAACATGTGTGAAGCTTTTAAACTAGGAAAAGACATTCATACCGCCACAGCGGCAAAGGTC
>JBAWWQ010000287.1:0-1932 GCA_037146655.1 Chlamydiota bacterium
GCGGCTTTTAAAAATCGCAGACCGCCTTGTATTTCCTGTGTAGAGGCGTTTTTTAGTGTAAAGTTGTCAGCCTTGATCTTCATAAGATAAGAAACAACTAGATGGAAAAAATGGGTTAATAAGGTGATGGAGACAATAGACACTACAAAAGAAATATCATAGTAAAAATTAAAAACAACAACACCAAAAATTGTTATTAGCAATTTAAAAAGTTGAAGTTTTAAATCATGGTGACCTAGCAAATGGGCATATTCATGCTTATAAAGCCATAAAAAAGCTTCCTTATCAGTTGCTTTAAGGTGAGGTAGTATAAGAAGGATCGGTGCTCTTTTTAAGATCAGGCTATCGATTGACTCCGTATAATTAGGGTTCCATATCTCGATGATTTTTGGATTGATACGGGTATATTTTTCATGAAAAACATGGAGTTCTTTCTTGATCTCTTCTTCTAATTTAGAGTCATAAGTTTCTGGAAAAACACGTCCAGACGAGCTGTGAGTAGGGACTTTGAAAAAACTAACTAGTTTAAAGGCTTGCATAAAAGGCAGGGCCCATAAGATGGAAAACCCGATATAATCAGAAAGAGTCGTTAACACCATAGTGTTTCTCTGATAGAATTATTAACACTTATTACTTTAATTAAAGCAAAGAAGTTTTGTCAATAACGGACTTTTTTTAATGTGCATTTATTTTTTCTGTTACTTTTTTTTTATCAATTTAATAAAATAAAAACAAATTAATTTCTAATTTAAATGATTTTTTATAAGAAAAACAAAGGAGTAATTTTAAACCCCAAGTGTATTAGGTGCTTTTGTTAATTTAATGTAGCCTTGTTTGAGCTCAGCTTGATACACAAACCAAAGGCCGAGAGAGACGATGCTTGTAGAGAGAAAGATAATAGGGGAAGGAGGTTCGCCTAAAATCATCCAAGCGTTAAGAGATGCAAAAATAGGACTTAAAAGCCCAGCAAAAGACAGGAAGGTTGCGGTGAATTTCTTAAGTAAATATCCATAGAGGTTATAGCAAAATATACTATAGACAAGAATCATAATAGCGAGTCCTTGCAAGAATACTGCAGCTTTACCTTCTGTGACAGGCCATGGGTTCCAGTTGTCAATGAATAAGGAATGTATTAAAGCCAGGCTGCCTCCAAAGGTCATGCTAACCCCATTTGCCATAACGGGTGAGATGTCAGTTCTTAGTAGTAAGCGTAAAAGAACCCAGCCATATACGGAAAAAACAGCGGCTCCCACAATCGCTAAATCGGCTAAGGAAATGGATAAAAATGAAGAGGCTAAAGTGTCTGCACCCGATTGCATTTTTAAAACAGGGATAAAACCTAAAAAGCCAATAAAAAGACCTATACATTTTTTCAAGCTAAGTTTTTCTTTAAAATGTAAGTAGGAAAATAGCATCGTGAAAAAAGGAGATAAACTATAGATAAAACACGTTTTTGCAGCGCTTAGATATTGCAGACCGAAATATTCAAATAAATTTGTTAAATAAACACTAAAAAAACCAAGAAGACATAGGGAGGAATACTGCTTAAGGGATAATTTAAAAGCATTTTTATTTTTAAATAGAAGAAAAGCTAAAAGTAGGATTCCAGCTAGAAACATACGGATGCCTGTTAAGAACACAGGTGGGCTATATTGGAGAGCTAGTTTCCCTAATGAAAAACAACTAGACCATGTAGCGTATAATAAAACTACTAAAAATATATGCATGTTTTGATGTGTTTTTTTAATTATTCTAGAACATTGTAGCAAAATTTTTGTCAGTGGTCAATGAAGATTCCAGAAATATAAAAATATTTAAAAATTAACCAAAAATAAACAATAGTTTAAATTTTATTATCTAAGATTTTTCTTCGATAATCAGACATAAGTTCTATCATAAAATAGATGTTGTGAATGGATGTTAGCTTAAGGG
>JBAWWQ010000288.1:0-1924 GCA_037146655.1 Chlamydiota bacterium
GTAGCAAGAAAGTCTAGCTGATTCGTAGAAATTGTATACTCTGTACCAATAACACTTTTTATCTGAAAATCCACCTTGGGTCCATAAAAAGCTGCCTCACCTACAGCCTCTTCATAAGGCAAACCTGATTTTTTCATAGCAGATTCAATAATATGCAAGGCTTTGATCCATTTTTCAGGCTCATTAATATATTTATCAAGCTTGTTAAGGTCAGGCTTGGAAAGACGCATATAAAAATCTTTAATACCAAGAGCTCTATAATAACGGGCGTGCAACTGCATTACCTTAATAAATTCTTCTTCTGCTTGATCTTCTCGGCAATAAATGTGACCATCATTTTGACAAAAGCCTCGTGTACGCATAAGACCTGACAATCCACCATGGGCCTCATAACGAAAAACATTACCGTATTCAGCAACACGCACAGGTAGATCACGGTAAGAGCGGATCTTACTAAGATAGATATGATGGTGGTGAGGACAGTTCATCGGACGTAAATAATAACGCTCGCCATCAATTTCTACAGGAGCATACATATCATCTTTGTAGTAAGGAAGATGTCCTGAACAATAATAAAGGCTCTCTTTTGTCAACACAGGTGTTATAACACGCTCGTAGCCATCTTTTAATTCTTCCTCACGTGCCCATTTCTCTAATTCATCACGGATAATTGTTCCTTTAGGTAGCCACAGTGGAAGGCCAGGTCCAATAACATCTGGAACAATTGTAAAAAGTTCGAGCTCTTTTCCTATTTTACGATGATCACGTTTAGCTGCCTCTTCTAACATCACCATGTGAGCTTTAAGATCTTTATCGTTTGCAAAAGAAAGACCATAAATACGTGTCAGCATTTTATTTTGACTGTCTCCACGCCAGTAAGCTCCTGCTAAATGGGTAATATGGAAAGCCTTGGAACAAAGCCCTGTTGCAGTTAAATGGGGACCACGACAAAGATCCACAAATTCCTCTCCATTTTTCATGCTTTGCCGATACACAGAAAGGCAACCACCTTCTAGAAGATGTCCTTTTGCAATAGCCTCTTGCACAATCTCTACTTTATAACTCTCCCCTCTTTTAGCAAAATATTCTTTTACTACATTAGCCGGCCAAAGCTCTCTGGTAATGGGATTGTTTTCTGCGATAATTTTATGCATAAGTGCTTCAATTTTCGGTAAATCATCGCTAGAAAGAGACTCCTCTAATTCAATATCATAATAGAACCCATAATCAATGGTAGGACCAATAGCTAATTTTGCTTTTGGATAAAGTTCTTTAATCGCTCTTGCTAAAACTTGGGCTGTGATTGTATGCCGCATTGTATCTAAACCAAGTTTATCTTTAAGCGTTAAAAACACTACAGCAGCACCCTCTATAAGCTTTTCGCTCACATCATAGGGTTTACCATTCATCATCATAGCAAGTGTAGCCTTTGCAAGGCCTGGACTAATTTGAGTTGCAAGTTCAAGTCCTGTCATAGATTCAGGACAAGATCGGATTTGACCATCGGGAAGAGTAACTTTCATAGAGAACCTTGTTAAAAGTCATGTATTTAGAATGATAAAATACTACCTATTTTTCTCTATTTTTTGAATGAATTTTTAAAGCTTTACAAAAACAATCTATAAAATCCGATTCCAGATTAGTATCTTGATAAAAAAGACAAATATTATTTTTGGATTTAAAACAAAAAATCTTCCTAAAATTTCCTCTAAAAAAGGAACCTTCTAGGAAGATTTATACGCATTAATTTGCTTACAAGCTTCAAAACTACTTCTTAGCAGCTTTTTTCTCTTGTTTTTTGACTTTTTTTTCTTTAGCAGTCAAAGTAGCTTTTTTCTTTTCATCTTTACGATGCTTAACCACTTCTTTAGTCATAATAAACTCCTTTATAGGCTTTTTAATGGGTTTGTTTTTAAGATTTAAC
>JBAWWQ010000289.1:0-1917 GCA_037146655.1 Chlamydiota bacterium
TTCTTGTACTACTGATTATCCAACTACAAAAAAAGCATTTTTTCAAATGGCTGCACCTATGGAAATCTTTTATAATTATTGCACTGCTTGCTAATGTAATCCCCTTAAGTTTGATTACCTATTCAGAAACCCTTATCAGCAGCTCACTTGCTGGTATCATTAATAGCTCACCCCCTATTTTTACTGTTATTTTAGCTCATTACTTCTTAGATCACGAAAAAATCTCTCTCTCAAAAATCTTAGGAATTTCTATCGCATTTGTGGGGATTATTCTTATTTTCCTCCCTTCTTTACTAAGTGGAGAAAATTCTAGTGTTTTAGGTGTGATTTATGTAGTGATTGCATCTATAAGTTCAGCTGCTGGTATAGTGTTTGCAAAAAAACGTCTCTCTAACCTACCTAATCTAATAGCTCCAACTTATCAAATGCTTTTAGGATCTTTAATAGTACTTCCTTTGATGCTAAGTGTAGATAAGATTTACTTGTTACCTATCCCCTCTCTATCAGTCATTTTTTGCTTGCTTGGTCTTTCTATATTAGGAACTATGCTCGCTTATGTTATCTACTATTATTTAGTAACCCACGTTAGCGCAACCTATCTATCGACCTCTTCTTTACTATTTCCTCTTATATCCACTTTTCTTGGAGTGGTAGTTCTTAAAGAATCCCTCTCTCAACTAGCCTATATAGGTTCTGGATTGATTTTGCTGGGACTTATCATCACTAATAACTGGATTTCACTAAAAGACTTTAAAAATCTATTCAAAGTTAAAAAATAATACCTCTCAGGTATTAAATCTTTAGGTAACTTTTTTCATAATAATACGCGCATTAAAAACCGCTAATTTTTGATTATCAACAACTTACGGCTAAAACAACAGTGAGGTTTTCAGTTAAATTTTAATAATAAAGAAATTTTTAAAATTGAAATAAAACTTTATTTATAAAACAAATTTAATTATAATATAATTTATTGAATAAAAAAAAGGTGATTTATGAGTTCAATCAATGATTCTTTTGATGTAATTACTTCAACAGCTTATTTACAAGAATATGATCAATCTCCTGCTTTTACAAGACCCTACATCACCTTACTGCCTGGAGATGAAACTTTTATCATGATAAAAAACGCTGATGCATGCAAAAAAACAACCTTTACTTTTCTTCAGCTCAGATCAGGTGATTTAAAAGGATTTCTTGTTGATGATCGTTATGTGACAATCCTTCAAGAAAAGCTACCTCAACTCGAGCAAAGCACTGTAGCAGGTCCTATTTTACAAAAGCTCATGACAATTAAGGCAGATGCAGATCCTGTTATCTCCTCTAAATGCGATTTATCAACCTCTATTGAATACTTAAAAGAGTATGCAAAAAAAGAACCTTTTGCAATCCCTTATCTTACTTGCTTACCTGGGGATCAGCCCTATATTTTTATAAAAGATGCTTATAATGAACAAACACAAAAGCTTGATTGGGTTAGTATAGGAAGTGATAAACAAGGAATACTTATTTATTCAAAAAATCTAGAAATTATCCAGTCTGCACTCCCTAGTTTAGTTAAAAGTAGTCAAATAAATCCCATTTTACAAAATCTCATGCTAACAGAAGAAGAATTCATTTTAGTAAGTTCTATCAAAACCTGTTTAAAAGATAGCTTAGACAAACTCTGCTTAACCTATGATCCTTCCACAAAAGCATGTCAAATGCAAAAAAAAGAAACCATTAAAGGCTCCTTTGTATTTTTAGAATGTCTACCTCAAGGTAAGGGTTTTTTTATTGATTCACATTTTCAAAGTGAAATCCAACAGCATCTTGCGACGATCTTAACTCATAAAATAATGGATCCATTTATTGAAAAAATTACCATGAAAAAACCGACATTTTCTTTGGTTAAATCGATACAGCTTTCCTCTTTCT
>JBAWWQ010000290.1:0-1916 GCA_037146655.1 Chlamydiota bacterium
TCACTTGCGAACTCAAGAGCCAAACCATTTTGATCAATAGCCCAATAAACGATTTCTGGATCATTTTTTAGAGTGTCACTTGCGAACTTAAGAGCCAAACTATTTTTACTAATAGCTGTTGAAACGATTTCTGGATCATTTTTTAGAGTGTCACTTGCGAACTCAAGAGCCAAACCATTTTGATCAATAGCCCAATAAACGATTTTTGGATCATTTTTTAGAGTGTCACTTGCGAACTCAAGAGCCAAACCATTTCGACTAACAGCCTAACCAACGATTTCTTTATCATCTTTTAGAGTGTCACTTGCATACTGGAGAGCCAAACCATTTTCCTGAACAGCTATTAAAATGAAATCTTTATTAGCTGTCAGAGCTCCATTTGCAAAATCCCATAATTGCTGAAAACCACCTTTTGGTAATTTTTTTGTTAGATAGTCTGAATGCTTTAGAAAGATCTCTTTTTTAGAAGAGAGGATGGTTTCTAACCCTATCTGATATAATGTATCACTAGAAAATTTTAATGGGTTTAGAGTAAATCGTATCCTCAAAAGAATAGAAAGCAACTCTTCTTGAGGGGTATTTATGGTAATAGATTCTAGCCTTTGACATTGTTTTATTACATGAGCTAAATGCCAGTAAAACTCTTGATAAGGTTTTGTTTTATCGGATAAGGCTTCAAATGTAAATATTTTTTTTGTAAGGTCTTTTTCTAGATTCCCCGTCAGAATGCGATATTGGGGGTGAGCATGATTTGGACACATTACGATACAGCGATTATCTTGATGGGCCTCTAAAGTTTTTATGAATTTTTCGTGTTCTGATTCGTTTCCGACAATACAATTGCAAACACATCCAAAGGCATGCGAACGCCATACATAATTTGTTCCTTCATTTTGAAGGGTGGTTTTTTCAATCGCAATAAGGTAAGCCCTTCCTAGATTCTTAGAGAGTTTATATTCCTTGGCTCCTTTTAACCATGCAGTAACAGCGAACATGCAAATAGCTGGATTTTGAATGTATTTTTGAAAAAAGGAATCAATAAACTCCTTATTCGCTGTAAATGCGCTACTATTATCTTGGAAAAAATGATAAGCAGATTCCATGTAACCTTCATTATCTAAAAATCCATCACAAGATAAAATATGGGCGTTATTAGGATAGCCATCATCAGCTCTTTTTTCGTTAATATCTTTGCATAAATCACTTTCCAAATATCGAGAAATATTTTGAAATAGCACGGGCGCTACACCTTGTGGACGCATATTTCTGGTGCTGTCCCATCTTGATGAAAAACCAGGATGGGGAATTGAAGGATCAAGATGCGTAGCCATGTCTACCAAGTAACCGTGTTCCAGCGAGCTAGAATGAGCAAATACATAATACTTACCATGTAAAGAGTCTGCAAATATTTTTAATACTTTCCATGCAGCTTCGGGGTCTTCGTGGCTCTCTTTGAATACTGTCATGGTGTTATTCATATGAGTACGAGTTAGTTTGCTCCTCAACCACCTTTGTATTTTTATTGCTGCTTCACTAGAGGATATTTCTGGAATAGGACCTTGGTCGCGTCTGGCTCGTTTAATTAAGTATGTTGACGCATTGATGTTAGAATCCTCTAAATTGGTGTTAGAATCCTCTAAAGAAGAAGTGGAATGAGATCTTTTTATGGGGGTTGCGGTCTTTGTATTTGCAGGGATAGGAGAGTTCTGTTGAGGTTGTTCTCCAAATAGATAATTACTAAGCGCATAAAATGGCGTAGTAAGATTGTTAAAATAATAACTCATAAAGCCTTCTTTTGTTTTATTATTAAAAATAAAATTATATAATAATTAAAAATATAATTAAATTGTTTTTTTTAAAGTTATTAGCGTTTAGTTGAAATGTCACATTTCCGTTAAGTTAAAATGTCACTCTTG
>JBAWWQ010000291.1:0-1905 GCA_037146655.1 Chlamydiota bacterium
TGCTACATCTGTGCCCAGTTTCCCCATAGCAATGCCAATATCTGCTGCTTCTAGTGCTGGAGCATCATTAACCCCATCGCCAGTAACTGCAACAACATGCCCAAGAGCTTGAAAAGCTTTAACTATTCTTAATTTATGCATAGGTTCAACACGAGCAAATACCTGAATATTTCGGATAGACTCTTTAAGCTCTTCATCATTTAAATCCTTAATGGTCTCACCACAAAGGACAGAAGAGGCGTTCATCTTGATTTGCTCTGCAATAGCTTGGGCAGTACGTACACTATCGCCTGTCATCATAACAACTTGAACACCTGCGCGCTGGCAAAGCAAAATAGCCTCAGTAGCCTCCTCTCTAAGAGGATCTATCATGGCAAAAAAACCTGCAAAGATCAGCTTTCCTTTAAAAAGACTCTCATCCAAAAATCCTTCTAATGAAGGATTTTCACAAAAACAAACAGCAATGACCCGATAAGTTTTGTCTGCCATTTCATTAACAGATGATAAAATCTTCTCTTTTTCTAATTCTCCTAAAGGAATAATCTGATCACCTTTCAAACCCCAGCTACTTAAAGACAAAAGTTTTTCAGGTGCTCCTTTGACAATCACTTTATGCAAGCCCTCTTTTGCATGTAGCGTTGCCATATAAAGATTTTCACTCGCAAATGGAATGGTATCGATTCTTGGATAATGTCCCTCTAAGACTTCTCTTTGAACTCCAAAATCTGCTGCAACTTTTAAAAGAGCCCCTTCTGTAGGATCTCCTAAAATTTCTGTACCATCTCCCTCTTTAGTTAACAGCGCATCATTACATAACACTCCAAGATTTAAAATCTCTTGGATTCCAGCACATGTTTTACTTTTTAAATCTTCACTACAAATCAACCCTTCTAAAGTATATAAATACTTAACAGTTAACTGATTTAATGTTAGAGTTCCAGTCTTATCTGAACAAATAATTGTTGTAGACCCTAAAGTTTCAACAGCAATAAGTTTACGAATAATCGCATGTTTTTTTGACATAGCATTTACACCAGAAGCTAAACAAATCGTAAATGCCGCTGGCAATCCTTCAGGAATGGCGCAAACAGCTGCCGCTACTGCAAGTAAAAATACCTCTAGCCAATCCATACCTCTATAAAGGCCTACACACACAAATAAAATAACAGCTATAAATACAATACAAAGCATCCATATCCCAATAAAATCTATGTTGCTTTGAAGAGGTGTTTTTTTCTCTTTCTCTCCTTGCATCGTAGCAGCAATTTTTCCAAGCTCGGTATACAATCCTGTTGATACAACAATGGCTAAAGCTTTCCCGCATGCAATAATTGTCCCTATATAAACCATGTTTTTTCTTTCCCCTAAGAGCGGATTGCCCTGAAGAATCGCTGTATGTTTTTCTACGGGATTAGACTCACCTGTTAATGTGGATTCATTCACCTTAAAATTGGAAACTTCTAAAAGTCTAGCATCTGCTGGAACCTTATCTCCAGCTTCCAAAATAATAAGATCGCCAGGAACAAGTGTTTCAGATAAAACAAGTTGATTATGGCCGCTGCGTTTGACTTTAGTGCAATGAGCTGAAAGTTTCTGCAAAGCTTTCATCGCACGCACAGCTCTTACTTCTTGGAAAAACCCTATAAAAGCCATGATGCCAATCGTCCCTGCTAATACAGATCCATTTAAAATATCAGCAAGAGAAAACTTTAAAATAGCCGCTGCTAAAAGAATAAGAACAAGAGGGTTAAAAAACTGCCTTATAAAAATCTTAAATATGGATGGCCCTGAATGCACTGAGATTCTATTCATTCCAATTTTTTTTAAACGGATTCTAACTTCTGCCTGAGTTAGTCCATCTTGAGTTGTTCCTAGCAAAGCTAACAGTTCACTCATCGGTAGGGG
>JBAWWQ010000292.1:0-1902 GCA_037146655.1 Chlamydiota bacterium
ATGGTACTGTATGCAAGATTACGGAAGAGTAGGTCGCCGCCAAGATCTTTTTTACGAAGAGAATCAAAGCCGTCTAGGAAACTAGATGGCTTTTTTTTTGTCTGTAACAATCAGTAAAAATACATTACAAGGTGATTAAATTATGTCTACAATTAGCACGCAACCTGTTACAGAGAGAATTCCACAAGCTTTTTCTATTAAAGCTAAGCAAGAGTTAATAGAAGATGTTATTTCACAAATTGCACAGTTACATTTAACAGCACCACAAATTCAGGCTTTAGATTCTTCATCTAGTCTTAATGTTCAGTCATTGGAAGCTGATATGGGCATTTCTATTAAAAGGTTAGCCTTATTATCAAATATTAAGTTACCGCAATTTGTGGAAGGTCCCGGATATTCATTAGTATTAGTTTCTTGGATATTAGGAGCACCGGCTTTGTTTGAACATCTTTTAATGGCTACGCCACAAGATGCAGGAAGTGTACGAGTTTTTAAAGAGTTGTTTAATCAGCTAGTTGTTGACTTGGTATTAAAAGAGGGTGATACGCAATGTATAGATCAGTTTTTTCATAAACTTATCTACAGTAAAATGCAAAAAATTATTGAAAAAACTTTAGCAACTCCTTTTAAAATGAAAACAGAGTGGGGATACCGTAGAGAGGAGTCTTTAAGTCATCGAGTTAAGTTAAAAGAGCAGCAGCCAAGAGCTTTAGAATATTTGAGTAAATTACTAAAGCAAACAGGTCATACAGAAATATCTCTGCCTAGCGTATTGCAGGTTATTCATATTCCGAGAGTTCCTAGAGCCCCTCAAGCATATAAAACTGTTTGGTGTTTAGATCGATTTATACAAGGCAATGAACTAGCTTGTGGAGATTCAAGATATCTTGTTTTTGTAAGAGAACAACATTGGAGAGCGGAAGAGGAGTACGCTATTTTACCTATAGTGCAATTTTCTATAGAGGGTATCCAATATCGTTTAAAAAGTTTTTCTGCTATAACTATTGAGGATAAGTGCATTTGCTATCTTGTTGAAAATAAGAGCTTATTCAAACTTCAATCTAAAACTATTAAATATTTTAATGAGGTAGATATTTTGAAGAATATAGAAAAATATCTTAAAGCCCCATTTGGTCAAAAACCTCATCTAGAAGGCTCAGTAAAAGAGTTCATGATCGAACTTATGGGTTCTTTAGACAGCTGCATTTATGAAAGAGTCCTTGATTAAATATTAAAAATAAAAGGCCTTTTAAAGGCCTTTATTTTCATTTTCTATCCAGTCAAGATTGGAAATAGGCCGTATTTCTAGTTGAGATTCTGCAATAAGAATTTTTTGTCCCCCTATTTCAATCAGATACAACATAGACTTTGGGCTGATTGCTCTTTTCTCTAGGATTTTAATGGTTCGTGTATGGTTGCTTTGTTGCATTCTACTAGATGAAAATTTTTTAAATAGAAAAAAGACAATAAAAACAAAAACTAAAATACCTACTAAAACTAAGATCATTTTAAGAAAAGCAGATTCATAGCTACTTGTAGCAGAGGTTAATTCAGGAGCTTCTTGTTCCATAGGCATAGCAGGTAAAGAAGGAGGGGCAGTTGGCTTTGCGATAGAGGGCTGCTCAGGAGTCGAAGTGGAATTTTGATTAGATAGCTGCTCGGTAATTGCAGTTAAGGCTTTAACATGCTCTTGATTACCTATAAGAGGTAAACTCAATAGACAGCATGCAATAAGATAAAGGTAGCGCATAGAATAACAATCCTTGAAATGATATCTCGATCAAATCCATACTAGAGATTTATTATAAAAAATGAAATGGAAAGATGAAACATCAACGTAAGTTTTTAGGAACAATTGGATTAGATATCGACGGTACAATTACAGATCATCAAAGAAGGGGG
>JBAWWQ010000293.1:0-1881 GCA_037146655.1 Chlamydiota bacterium
ATGGAGTTAACTGGAACTTCTATTTAAAAATGGACTAAAGATTGGGGCAAGGTCAAAATGGAGTCAGGGTAACATTGATATGTCCATGAGATAATTTTTCTAGTATGTCTTGAACCAAAGCCTCTTCATCTTTTGCTTGTTTTATTCGGATTGAGGCATATGTTTTACCATCTATCGCTATAGAGATATCATAAGCCATAAAAGAGCGCAGTTGCAGCGCAGCTAATCCCATTCTTAGAGAGGATACTCCACCGTTATTTTCATCTCTTGTCGTCCAAAGATCGTGCACTCTAGTTTTTTGAAAAAATCCTTCTTCTGCAACTTGAGCTGCTTTTAAAACAGATGTTTGTTCTTGTTCTACAAATTTCTGTGGGATATGTGAAGCTTTTAAATATACGGATTTTAAAACATCTTGAGAATTAGTTGTCGCCATGATTAATTAAGTTTTTTGTTTGATTTGTCTTTAATTTACGTATAATTTTACATTTTACTTTTATAAAAATAAATTTAAATAAAATAGTGAACAGTAGTTGTTTTTTAAAATTTATTACATAACTCAATTTACACAGGATTTGAAAAGACAACTTGATAAAATTTTTTCTTGGCCGCTAAAAATTCTTGTTCATGATATTGCTTTACCTATCACCTATGAGCCTGTTCGTAAAGATGTGCTTTTTTGTGATGTTTTGACAAAAAAAGATAGAAAACAATCATCAGTCACCAAAAATGAAATTTTCAGAGCTATTCTTGCTCAAGCTGTACAGAATCAGGTTAAATCTGCGTAAGGTGAGTTAAATAAGTAAATATAAGCCCTTTGAACCACAAGACAAACTAAAAAAGAAAAAAATTATTTAAATAAATTCTAAATCGCTTACAGTAAATACCTCTGGATAGCTTTTCAAACCTTTACTATGAATAGATTTAACCCATATTACTACAAAGACCCTACATCAGGATTGTCTTCGATTGGTTCTTGTTTTACACGCTGAAAAGGGTTGTAATTATCTCCGTAGCTCAAAAATAGCTCTTCTCCTTTTTTTATATCTCTTAAGGCAATATAAAAAATAAGGTTCTTGCCAAAGAGAAGAGGAACTAAATTATTTTCTTTGAACGCAGGCTCATCGCCTAGTTGACTTGTATTGACAAAGCTAGCTACGTTTCCTGTACGATAAGCATCCACAGCTCTTTGTGAGGAACTTGTTCCGAATAAATAAGAAAGAATGGAGATAGAACCATTTTTTCTGATAGAAGCTTCTAAGCTAGCTTCATCCTCATGTAACACCCCAGCATAAGGGCAGACGACCTGATATTGCTTAATATCTTGTTTAGCAAAAACAGACTGTCCCCTAGAAGGGCCTTCATCAATAGGGATTATCACTTCAAAGAGCTCCTCCAACTTCTTAGCATAGGCGTCTCTATCGTTTTCATTGAGTTGAAGCCATTCACTCACTTCTTTTTTGATCTGATTTTTTTCAGATGGTTTTAAATGAGAGAAGACATTCCAATTCAAGCAACGAATACTCTGAGTAGAATGTGGACCTTCTGCTTCACTTAGTAAGCTCCGGTTAGGCGCTTTGGGGTCTTGTAAAATAGGTAAATGGTTATTAATTTTGTGCTGAATTCTGCTAACCTTTGAAATCGAACATTCTTCATCGCCTGCATCAAACTCTTTCTTAATAGGCTTATCTGCTATTTGTTCTATTTCCTTTCCAACATCAGAACTTTCGTTTGCTTTGTTTCTTTTTTTTATACGGAAAGCTTTTTGATAACATGCGCCGCAAAGTTTTATCACCTCGGTTACCGGATTCTCCCCTGTTGTCCTTATTACTTTTCTTTTAAGAGGATCTGAGATAAGCCCCTGTGCAGCCACGTTATGTCCCC
>JBAWWQ010000294.1:0-1875 GCA_037146655.1 Chlamydiota bacterium
GCTTATTTTCTTTAAAATCCCGATACACGAGTCGTTTAAAGCAGACTATAAACAACGTTACTCAACATAACAAGTTTTTATAAAAAGCGAAAGAAAAAAGAACTAGTTTTTCTAAAGCAAATTTAGATAAACAACTTAGTCAGAAAAATAGAAATGAGAAAATAAATTGACATTGAAAGAAAATCATTAAATGCCGTAACAATAGGACCTGAAGAAACCGCTGGATCGACACCTACCTTCAAGAAGAAGACAGGCGAAATAACTCCTAAAAGAGTTCCTGTAATACAGGCCCCAAAAAGTCCCATTCCCACAATAAATCCAATAGCTAGTGGTGTTAATGACATGGCAATAATACCTTGAAAATGCAAAAAAGCTACAAAAAGACCAGATATCACCCCAAAAACAGCTCCCGTAAAAAGACCAAGGCGAATCTCTTTAAGCATCATCTCCTTTCTTGTGTCTTTAGATAAAAGACCGAGCGCTATATTTCTCACCAAAATAGCACTACTTTGCAATCCAATGTTACCAGACATCCCTGTAATAAGTGGGACAAAGAAAAATACAAATGTTAAAAAAAGCCCTTCATGCTGCTGAAAAATATTCATGACCGTCATGTTTAAAAACCCTGCAAGCAAGGTAACAACAAGCCATGGGGCCCTGCAGAAAAATCTTTTGAAAATAGACTCAATAGGCTGACTAACTTTTTCTCCTGTACCTGTCATACAAGCAATTGTAATATCGGCCATATCTTCCATAGCTTCAATAACATCTTCGTCAGCAATTACCCCTACAAGGACTCTATCCTCATCCACAACAGGTAACCCAGAAATTTTATACCGTTGTACAAGTTCAACAACTTCTTCTCTAGGACTTTCTGGATTAACAGCATGAACAACAGGACGTGCAATATCTTTAAGTTTGACATCGGGAGGATTAACAATCATCTGTCTTGCAGTGACATATCCTAACAAAACCCCTTCTTCGTTAACAACAAACACCTTCTTAGTAAACTCAACTCCAGGATTTTCTCTAATAACTTCAGAAATTTCCCCAAGGGTCCACTCTTGATCAAATGTAAAAAATTCACTCGTCATTAAACGACGTGCACTATTTCTAGAATGTGAAGTTAACTCTTTTATAGTAGCTGCTTTTTTAGCTTCTAATAATTCCAAGATTTTTCTGTATCTTCTTTCAGAAATATCATCAATAATATAAGGAATATCATCATCAGAAGCTTCTTCTAAAAGTTGTTTAGTATCATCATCACTAATATATCGTAAAATCGAGATACGGGTAGAGCTGTCAGTGTTAATAATAAATTGAATTTTTTGCGTGATATTTTTGAAATTTTCAAAAAGGATGGGTCGTAAACTAGAAGGAAGCAAACTTGCAGCGCGGGCTAAATCAATAGGAGAGTGTTCTTCAGCAATTGTCATAAGATTTTCTAAACAAACATGGGAAGTTTGTTTATGAAAAGCTTTATCAATTCTTTCTGCAAGCAGTTGATCTAACTGCTGAGCTCTTAAAAGCTGAGCTTCTAAGGAAGATCTTACAGGCGCTTTATCCTGTCTTAAACTGCTGTGACAATTTTCTTTCACGGGCAACCTCCTTAGACTGTCTCTTATTTAAAGAGACCCCTTAGCGTCAAAATTACTCTATCTATCTAATGCATTCTAAAAAACTCTCGGTTGCCACAAGGTTAACTTGAATTATCATATAGTTCAACCTTCATCTTAAAAAGACTTAAAATAATTGATTAAATGCAAGATTGGCATAAAAAAAATTATATTTTATTGCGTCTTTCCCTAATTACATTCAAAACCGTAGCTTTTAACACTTGATTATTCAAAGTCTCTACCTTAGTAGGTGTATAAT
>JBAWWQ010000295.1:0-1874 GCA_037146655.1 Chlamydiota bacterium
GGTTTAGAATAGAGGCAAAACAAGGGGAGGCTATGTATGTGGAAAATACAGCAATTACATTAAGTCATAATGAGCTCAAAGGCTCATCTGGCTTTAGTGCATTGAAAGCTCAGGATGTTTTTGGGGATAATCATATTTATAAAAATACTTTTTATGGACTTGGCTCTCCACTATTAGATGTCGCGACTTTAAAGATTTCTCAAGATAAGCAAGATTCATCCTATACAATAGATCATAATCAGATCATTGTTTTGGATGGCCAAAACGGTCTTCTTTTAGACAATATTCAAGAAGCTAAAGTTTTGTATAATGAGTTTATTGGAGCTGATCCATTAGGGATTGCTCTTGAGTGCCGAGCTTCGGGGGTGGGTCTTTTAAGTCATCAATATCATTATAATACAATTGCATCGGGTTTTTATGAAGCGATGCATGTAGATCTAAGCGGTCTTGAAAATCAGGATTTATCAATTAGAGATAATGATTTTGCTAGTGGAACTTTAGTTCATGGTATCACCTATCATAGTGATGCTAAGCAGCAGAGGTTGTCGATTCTTAATAATACAGTTCAGACCCTTGCAGAAGGGGTCATTATTGACAGTAGTTCTATAGACAAAAGTCAAATAGAAGTATCTGATAATAGCTTTTATACTTATTCAGGATCTTCTTGTATGGCACTTTCAAGTAAGTCATCAGCAGAGATTATGATTGCATCTAATAAAATTACTTATTCCAAAAATTTAAAAGGAAATTTTTCGGGTATTGTATGTGATTTAAATGGGGAAGAAAGTGAGCTTTTTATAAAGAGTAATACGATTCAGATGCATAGCTCAAATGATGGGATCTATGTAACGAATGAAAAAAATGCTAATATTCAGATAGAAAATAATGAGATTTTACTAAAAGGGGATGCTAAAGGAGTTGCTATCAGAAATCAAGGTGCAGGATTGCTGCTTCTGAAATTATTTAATAATCGGGCTGTGCCAACATTTAGTTTAAGCAATTTGGCTGGCACCTTTCAAGTAGAAGCTAGTTCCCAAGATAGACTGCAAGAAGTGAATAGTTCTAGCAGTCATTATATCTATGAAGGAGATGTATCTTTTGTTGAAGCTTCTTAAGGCTTTTTAACAAAGGTAGTCCTTAAGTTTTTGCTGAGCAAATGCTAGAATCCTTGCATGTTCTTTCTCGACCATTTCTAAAGACAGGGTTTTTTGATCATCGCGATAGATAAAACGCAGTGAGAGATTTTTTTTGTCTGGACCTAATGTTTCACTTCGATAGAGATTCACTAACGAAATATCTTTGACAAGTCTTGAAGAAATGGATTTTAAAGCATCTAAGATGACAACATAAGGGGTTTCTTCTTTAAAAGTAGCTGTCCAATCCCTATCTGATCCTGGATAAATAGGGAGGCTTTCCATGGCAACAAAGTGAGAGGTTGGCTCAATTAACTCAGAGAAGCTAAATTCTGCAAAATAGATTTTTTCTTTTAAATCCATCTTACTAGCCAAATTAGGGTGTATTTCTCCTATTGTCCCTAAAGTTTTATGGCCCCTTGTAATCGTTGCCTGTCTTGTTGGATGAAATCCTTGTAGAGAAGAAGGTTGATAGGAAATTTTAGATAGGTTTAATCCTGCAAATAAACTTTCAAGAATCCCTTTTAAATCAAAAAAATCGGCTTTTCTTGGGTTGTTTTCCCAAAAATGAGATTCGTAGTTTCCTGTGAGTAAAATACCTACCATAGGTTTTTCGTAAAAATGATTGTCCTGACGGTAATGGATAAAACCTATTTCAAAAACAGCAAGTGAATGGGTTTGATGGTCGATGTTATGTTTAAGAGTTTGAAGCAGACCAGGCAGCATAGAAGGGCGTAAAAA
>JBAWWQ010000296.1:0-1866 GCA_037146655.1 Chlamydiota bacterium
GTATCATAAATCCCTAATCCAGCATATACACTGCCGCCTGGGCTGTTGATATACATTTGAATATCTTTTGTACGATCTGTGCTTTCTAAAAATAGTAATTGCGCTGTAACGATATTAGCAACATAGTCATTAATGCCTTCGCCTAAAAAAATGATGCGATCCATCATTAAACGACTAAACACATCCATGCTCGCTACATTCATAGGTCGCTCCTCAATAATATAAGGCGTCAAATTGGTGACACTATTTTTGTATTGGTGTAGACTATTGCTGCTGATTCCTCTTCCTTTGATCGCAAATTGCTCAAATTCTTTTCCTAGGTTCATAATTTCTGATTTCAGTGGGTAAAGGTAAATCCTTGTACCCAAAGGAACTACAAAAAGGGTGCCAAAGTTTGAGGATCTGACACAAAAAAGGCCCTCTATTAAAAATAGAAGGCCTTAGAGATCAATGTCTTATTTGAAACTACCGCCCATTTCATTGGAGTGGGGGTTGTTTCCAACCATCCAACCTAGTGTTGGTGCTTGTTCAGCATATCAGCGAACTTCTCAGCTTCAATAGGTTCGTCCTTGGTTTGCACCTCGGTTTCGATGGCTTTGAATAATTTATCCGTACTAATTCGGTGGTAACTATCTTCAACAAATTTCTTGTCTTGCATCATTCTAACAGCGTAATCTTCTAACCACTTATCATTGTCGCCCATCGCGCCCATTTGATTACCCATATAGCTCATCAATTGTTGTTTTGCAAAGTCTTTTAAATCTTCGGCAACCACTTCAATTTTTTGTGCAGTCATTAATTGACCACTGATCAAAGTCCATTTTAACTGATCTTGAAAAACAGGATATTCTTTTTCTGCTTCCTCTAATGTTCTTTGTTTTTCACCACCTTGTTGCAACCATCTCTTTAAAAATGCAGTAGGAAATTCCATTTTAGTATGCTCAATTAAGCTATGGTATATTTGGTCGTGAATTTGATTTCTTGCTTGTTGTTCATAATAGCCTTCAATATCTTTTTGAATAGCTGCTCTGAATTCGTCTTCCGTTTTTATTTCTTGATTAGGGTAGCTTGCTAAAAATAAAGCTTCATCTAAGTTGGCTTTTTCAACCAATCCAACTTTGGTGATGACTAAGTTAAAGTACTTATCGGATTGCTCTTTGGTGATACCAAGGTCGCCTATAATCACTTCAAGCTCTTTGTCTTCAAAGGCTTTCTTTAACTGAATGATTTGAGCATCATCTTTTTTACTGCCTATTAATTTTTTACGAGTAGCTGCAGCAAAATATTTTATCAATAAAGAATTGTCTTTTTTAATACCCCCTTCTATTTCATTACCCTCTTTATCCGATTCGATAAATGAAACATTCAAAACATTGTCTTCTGATTCCGCTGTTTCAGGTTCAGTCATTTTACCTTGTCTTGTTTGAATACGCTCCACTTCATTTTGAATCATTTCAGGAGTTACTTTCACTTGATAGCGTTTCACTTTAATGTCCTTTGTTTTGATTTCAAAACTTGGTTTTAATCCAATTTCAAAAGAAAAATCATACTCCTTTGGTTGATTAAAATCCATATTCGCCAACTGAGAATCCAATGGAAGGGGTTGTGCGAAGATTTCAATTTTTTCCGCAGCTAAATATTTATTTAATTCGGCTTCTACTTTTTTAAGTACCTCGTCTGTGAAAACAGATTGACCATACATTTTCTTAATCAAACCAGCAGGAACCATGCCTTTCCTAAATCCTGGGATATTTGCTGTTTTAGCATGTTTTTTTAAGATGGTTTCAAATCCGCCTAAATAATCCGCAGGAGTTAAATGAACAGTTAATTTGTCATTTAAAAGACCCATGTTCTCTCTTTTTATAC
>JBAWWQ010000297.1:0-1863 GCA_037146655.1 Chlamydiota bacterium
ATATACCTATTTCCGGACAACAGACTCTTCTAAGGTTTCTTTAGGGTTTCAAACGGCTAATTCTGTAGCTGTTTCAGGACACTCTTCTGCTTCATATTCTGGGAAGGTGAGTTATAATGCGCTAGATCTTATTTTAGGCAAAGCTATGTTTATGAGTAGCCGTGTATCAATAAGACCCTATATCGGTTTAAAAAATGCATGGATTAGTCAGCGCTATATTTTAAATGATTTGAATTTTATTGATTTAACGACTCTTTCCGGCGATGTGAATATGCGTGTGGTCGACAAAGATAAAGTATGGGGCATTGGTCCAGAAGCTGGCTGGGATTTAGGGCTCTATTGTACAAAATCTTTGAGTCTGTTAGCGATATTTGAAGGTGCTTTGTTGCAAGGGTATTTTAATGTAACTGAAGGTGAAGTGTTAGATATTATTCCTGTGGGTTCTACAGCTACACAATCTGTAACAAATCTTAGGGGAAATAAGCATCAGTTTATTCCTTATGGTAGAATGTTACTTGGTGTTAATTGGGGTCGGGTGTTTAATGGTGGTAACCAGCGTATTGATGTAAGTTTGAACTATGAGATTAATTATTTTTGGAGAATTAATCAAATGCTCAATCAAGCTACAAGTATAGGGTCTGCAGATGGTGTGTCTACAAGGGTTTTAGTTAAAAGATGGACTGAAGACCTTGCGTTTTATGGTGTGACTTTTAAAGTGAATTTTGGATTTTAGCCAATTTATGTAAGTAAAGTGTTTGGTTGGTACGCATGCAAAACGCTTAATCTAAAAGTTGTTAAAATTTAACGAATTCTTAACTGAAAATTTTTCATTCTTTAATGGTTTACAAAAAAGAGTAGATATTTATAATCGCTGCCTTTTTAAGACCAACGCAAGGAGTGTCAAATGGATCCAATAAATCGTGTAAAAATAACAGACTATCTACCAACTAAACCACAAGTTGTTCGTGCTGTCGGATATTTAGGAGAAGGGGCGTGTGAAATCGCAGCTTTAGCAGCTACTTATATTGCTACAATACAAGTAGCTCAGCGAGCTCAATGTATGACAGGCTTTTCAGTAAATGAGATTCCATTTCATGCAGAGATTGTAAATTTTGATACTCATCCATGTATTCCTGCTTTGTTTACAACGGCAGCAATTGGACTTCATAATTTAGGTTCAAAAATTAACAGATGCATGGGTAATTATGCTCAGACTTTAGCAAATGCTCCAAGTCCAATAAAGGTAGAAGATAAGAAAAAAGTAGTCTTTATCCAAGAGGTGACGAGTTCAGACGATGAAATGATTCATTCAATAAATAGAACTCTCACGCCTGTACCAGAGACTCAAGATTTAGATGATAAAGTAAAAAAAGAAGAAGGTCTTGTTGGACTTAATGAGGAAACTCATCTTTTCTCAGATCATAGCGTATCAGATACAGAAGATTCTAATACAGGGAATAACGATCGTCCACTTCAAGCGCCAAGTTCATTTAGTGAAATAGCATAATCGTTATTTTTTAGACCATTTCACCTCTTTAAAGAGGTGAAATGGCTATTCTTCCGCAGAAGAATAGCCTGCTTTCCCATCAAAATTATATAAATGTTCTGTCTTAATAATATCGAATTTAGCATCTGTTAATTGCATTTGCAAAAGGGCTATTTCTTTTTGTAGAGATGCATTTGGTTTTTTTACTAAAAAGCGGCAGCGCCAGTGGTCTACACAAAAAGTTTCTGGTTGTCCATGAGGGTAAATACGAGCCCCTCGATTAGTAATCATTTTTAATATAAAGGGTTCAAAAGTCTTTTCGAGGAGTTTTTTTTCAAATTCTTTCGCAGAGAGATTGCTGTACATAAATATATCTA
>JBAWWQ010000298.1:0-1862 GCA_037146655.1 Chlamydiota bacterium
AAATAAGCGAGAGTAGATGCGTAATGTCTTAGGAAGAGTACCTAAAAATTATCAAGGTGCGCAGCCTACAGGAAGACTGATCAAAGATCTGCTTGCGCCTATTTTGCAGCAAGTTGAAAATAGCTCCCATGAAAAGCCTGAGGAGTTAATTAAAGCTTGGCCAGAGATGGTTGGAGATAAAATAGCCTCTATGACACAGGCTATATCCTATGTAGAAGGAACGCTACTAGTGAAGGTGCAAAATTCTACGTTATATAGTTTACTTTCCCTGCATGAAAAGCCAAGATTGTTAAAAAAAATGCAAGAAACTTTCCCTCATCTTAAAGTTAAGAAAATTACATTTCGTATGGGATAATTGAATACAACATAAGAGACATAAGGTATGACCACAATGTCAGAGCAAGAAAATAAAGAATATAATGCTAGTTCAATAACGGTTTTAGAAGGTCTTCAGGCAGTGCGTGAAAGACCTGGGATGTACATTGGTGATACATACAGCAATGGACTCCATCAACTTGTTTATGAAGTTGTCGATAACTGTATTGATGAAGCTATGGCTGGATTTTGTAACAAGATCCAGGTGATTATTCATCAAGACAATTCTGTATCTGTAGAAGATAACGGAAGGGGAATTCCTATTGGTAAGCATGAAAAAGAATCTATCAAGCAAGGTAGAGACGTTTCTGCTGTAGAAGTTGTGATGACGATTTTACACGCTGGTGGTAAGTTTGATAAAAACACGTATAAAGTGTCCGGTGGACTTCATGGAGTAGGGGTTTCTTGCGTTAATGCGTTATCTAAGCATTTGCATGTTGAAGTTTATTCTAATGGAAAAATCCACACGATTGATTTTGCAAAAGGCAAAGTTGTTCATCCTATCAAACAAGAAGGAACAACAACAAAAAGAGGAACAAAAGTCACATTTAGTCCCGATAATACGATTTTTTCTGTGACAGAGTTCGATTATGCAATTTTAGTGAAAAGACTTAGAGAGCTTGCCTTTTTAAATAAAGGGATTGAGATTTTTTTACGTGATGAAAGAAGTTCAGAGCATGATGATGTAACATTTAAATATGCAGGTGGTTTAGCTTCTTTTGTGCTTTATCTCAATGAAAATAAGACGCCACTTTTTGAAAAACCTATTTATATTCAGGGTACTAAAGAACTTCATGATGGACCTATTGAATTTGAAGTAGCGATGCAGTGGAATGACACTTATTCAGAATCGATACATTCTTATGTAAATAATATTTCTACAAGACAAGGTGGAACTCACTTAACAGGATTTTCGACAGCGTTAACGCGCGTTCTTAATCAATATGTGAAAAGTCATGCCATGTTGAAAGGGGATAAGCTTGGAATTACTGGAGATGACATGAGAGAAGGACTGACAGCTGTTATTGCTGTTAAAGTTCCAAATCCCCAGTTTGAAGGGCAGACTAAACAAAAGCTTGGCAATGGTGAAGTAGGATCAGTGGTCCAATCAATTGTTGGAGAGGAATTATCTATTTATCTTCAGGAAAATCCTGCAATTGCAAAAATTATTATTGAAAAAGCAGCCCTTGCAGCGCAAGCTAGAGAAGCTGCTCGAAAAGCTAGAGAATTAACTCTAAGAAAATCTGCTTTAGATGGAGGAAGACTTCCAGGAAAGCTTACCGACTGTCAAGAAAGAGATCCTCGTTTATGTGAGATTTATATTGTGGAAGGGGATTCTGCGGGCGGTTCTGCTAAACAGGGGAGAGATCGAAGATTTCAGGCTATATTACCAATTCGTGGTAAGATTTTAAATGTTGAGAAATCACGTCTTGAAAAAGTCTTGAAAAATGAAGAGATCGGGGCAATGGTGTTTGCGTTTGGTTGCG
>JBAWWQ010000299.1:0-1854 GCA_037146655.1 Chlamydiota bacterium
GGGGGTCATAACAGGCGAACGATGGCCAAGTACTTCCATCAATTCTCCTTGTGTAGCCCCCGACATCGCAAGATGAGATGCCGCTGTGTGCCTTAATGAATGGAAAACTACGTCATTGAATCCTAATTGCTTTAGCACTGCCTGAAAGGCTTTTCGGATCATGGTGTAGGTTGGTTCCTTGGAAGAATTTTGAGAGGGAAAGATATAATCCTCATCCTGATTGGAAAAATTCCAACTTTTCAGAAAATTGTATATTTGATCAGGCATAGGAAGCACCCTCACATCATGATTTTTAGTGACTTCAAGGGTAATGAGCCGATGCTCAAAATCCACATTCTTCCATTTTAGGCCAGCGATCTCACCATAACGCATGCCAAGAGAAGCAGCCATGAGCACCATGCCGTAAAGATTGCGGTTTTTATGTTCTTTACATGCTTGAAGAAGCAATTGAAGCTCTTCTTTACTAAGAAACCGTGTCCTTCCTTTATTTTCAGGAAGTTTTGAAACCTTTCTAAAAGGATTTTCAGCAATCCATTCCCATTCAGAAGAAGCCAATGAAAAAGCTTTACTTAACGTGGCAAAGTACCGATTTACTGTTGGACCAGACCTGGGAGTTTTTCTGATTGTATTTTCAAGAAGAAGAGCATGCTTAGCTTGGGCAAGCAAAGAAGGAGTGACATCACTTAATAGCTGATGACCATAGTGTTCACGCCACCAAGCTAAATGATGGACTTGGCTTCTCACTCGCTTCGGGAATCGACTTAAATAGATCGTCTCATACTGATCTATTAGATCATTGACCGTATATTTGCGTGCTTTGGTTTCCTGGGGAAGTCGTCCCTCAAGAATGGCACTCTCAGTCGTTTTGATCCAATTTTTAGCTTCTGTAAGAGTCTTGCATGTCTTGCGAAGAGGTTTTGCTCGCTTTCTTCTTACTTCTGCTTGATAGGAATAGGAACCATCTTTTTTTTGATACTTACGAACGCATCGGATGTTGTCTGAGCTTGCCATATGATCACCTAACCAAAATAAAATTTTTAGATGATTCTGGAATAAAAGGGAATAGGATAGTTAATCCGTTGTTCCAGATTGGATTTCTCCAGGTAAATTGCAAAACTGATAAACAAACTTTGCGCTTTTTACGCAATTTTTCCGCAACGAAGATAAAAGTTGATAGAAAAAGAGCTTGTTCGAGGTTTAGAAAGTTTGAAGGCAAAGTTGTTCTGATTGATTCAGACCATTTGCGTAAAAAATGCGGAAAATGAGACTTTTGATAAGATTTTAGCATAGTGACTCCTTACGTTTAAAAACGTTCAGAGTCTATGCGTAGAATGCTTTAGAAAATGGTGGCCAGAACTGGAATCGAACCAGCGACACAAGGATTTTCAGTCCTCTGCTCTACCAACTGAGCTATCCAGCCATAAAATTATAGCTAAACCATAGCTCTTTTTAAGCTTTTTATGCAATCACTTCTTTTGCAAAAAAACTTAAGACGGTCCCTGCAGATAAATCATATCTTTCAAGATATTCACAGACTCTTTTATCTGTAAATCTTCTACTCCAAAATCCTGGGGTTTAGATCCTCTTTTTTTGTTGCGATAAGGAGATTCCAAAGGAGCTTCCCCTCGAATTTTTCTTAAAAAACATTGGAAATCATTGTTCTTACTAAGACGTTTTTCACTATTTATCTTTAAAGAAGGGATCATCTTTTTCCACTGAGTTTCTTTAACTTGCAAAACCGGCATATATTTTTTCTGAAAATTTTTATATTGCCCCTTCGCACCACTAGCTGCCTCAACATCTAGCTGGTCATTAGATAAAGGATACTCCAAGTACCTCTCACCAATATTATAG
>JBAWWQ010000300.1:0-1841 GCA_037146655.1 Chlamydiota bacterium
AATAATATTTAAAGAGGCTTTTATGTCAGTAGAACTATCAGACAACCTAAATGTAGATTTCATCAATAATCTTGGATCTATCGAGGCTGCCAAACTTTCTTCGATATCCGGAAATAGTTTTTTCAAGGTATTAACAACGGCATATGGAGAATCAACAGTACAAGCAGCTGTTGCATCTATCTTTAAGGCCTCTGATACAGCCTATACAGGTATGAAAGATTTTAAAGATCGTATCAGCAACTCTTTTTTACCAGGTGGTAAACTTTCAGGTGCGGATCAAGTCTATCTTAACAACTATTGCCAAAGACTTTTTTCACCCCAATCTAAATAGTTTTACAATTCATGCGGTGGCTTTTTAGCCACCCGCTATTCTCTTGACGCTATATTCTTCATCTTGTTATTCTAGCAGGCATGAAAACTACTATCAGCTTATTTATCTCCCTTTCCTATTCTTGTTGTGCTTTATCCATCTCTATCTAGTTCTCTATTGCTTTTTTTAAATTTATTTTCTCCATCAGAAAGGATATTACCCAAATGTTTTCTAAAATAAAAAACTCTTATATTTTGATTCTTCTACCAATTGTATTGGGGGTTTTTACAGGATATCTACATCAACCTATCCTTATAAAAATTGCCCAAACCCTCTCTTCTGCCATGATGAATTTCCTGCAACTGCTAGCGGCCCCTTTGGTATTTTTATCTATCTTTTCTACTCTTTTAGGGATGAGTTCTTTTAAAGAAATGAAAACCCTTGGCCGTAAAGTTTTAACCTATACAGTTTTCACCACACTATTAGCTGCAACTGTGGCCCTAAGCCTATTTTTATTTGTTAACCCTGCAAAAAATCCTCTAGCACATAGTACTCTTGAGGTGGCTATTGAAATGCCTCAGGGTTCCTACCTCTCCTTTTTAACAAATATCATCCCCTCTAATATCGTAAAGGCTTTTTTGGAAAGCCATGTGATAGGGATTGCTTTTATCAGTATTTTACTAGGAATAGCTGCGACAGCACTTCCTCCAGAAAATAAAGCCTCTCTCCATTTGTTTTTTTCTTCTCTTTTTAAACTTGTCCTTAAAGTTACTGAGTATCTTGTTAAAATAATGCCACTTGCTATATGGGCTTTTGTCACACTGCTTGTAAGTGAAATGCATCAAAACACTTCTCAGCTTTATAGTTTAATTCTCTATCTTAGCGTTGTTATAGGAGCAAACCTTATTCAAGGGTTTATTGTCCTACCACTTCTTTTGAAAATTAAAGGGCTATCTCCTTATAAAATCGCCAAGGGATCCTCAAAAGCCCTCCTACTGGCCTTTTTCTCAAAATCTTCTAACGCAACCCTTCCTGTCACCCTTGAGTGCGCAAAAAACCTTGGCATCAAACCAAAAATCGCATCTATATCACTGCCTCTTTGCACAGTGATTAATATGAATGGTTGTGCCGCTTTTATTTTAATAACAGTGCTATTTGTCTCTCAAATGCATGGGATAGTCTTTTCTATGGGTGATTTTGGACTATGGATTATTTTAGCTACACTTGCAGCAATTGGCAATGCAGGCGTTCCCATGGGCTGCTTTTTCTTAAGTAGCACCTTTTTAGTGGGAATGGGTGTTCCCCTTTCAACAATGGGTCTAATCCTCCCTTTTTATGCATTTCTAGATATGGTAGAAACAGCTTTAAATGTTTGGTCCGATATAAGTGTTACAGCTATTATTGATCAAGAAACTCATCAAAACCAAGTTGTTGTTGTATAGAAAAAATTCTAAAATTGAATTATAACAACAGATAATTGTAAAATACATAGTTGTATGTTTTTTAATAAAAAACTTAGATTATTATGTCC
>JBAWWQ010000301.1:0-1830 GCA_037146655.1 Chlamydiota bacterium
TTAAGTAGAGATCTTGCAATCCCAATATCAGAAACAGTTGGGATCTTGGAAAAATCCGGAGAAAGGTCAGTATCGTTGAACAAAGTTTTCATATTGAATTTTGATAAAAGGTTCAGAGCGTTAAAAGGTGATTTGGGAACCGGACCTGTTAATTTTTTCACACATTTACTGTCATATCGAATAGGTAGACATAGAAGATAGTTGATAGGAGCTGACGTAATTGACAATATTGGGAGATCCCTGATGTCATTGTTAAATGTGGCGTTTGAAGTAAAACATAAGAGGATATTGCGTTTAATTATCTCGGTCTGCCAACCAGTCGATTTTTCCACTTGCCGTAAAAGATCTTTAATAGCAATTGCCGAAGATATCGCAGAAAATAAAGGAACATTGAGTCCACCAAGTAACAATGGGAGAGCGTTAATGTCAGAGCGAATTTTAGGAGTCTTCGCACTACCTGGACTGATAGTTGCTCCATTAATAAGCCGCTGAATTTCCTTTTGTTGAAGTAGGTCAGACGGGGCTGAGGATTCAGTCGAAATAAAAAGTGAAATTAACCTCGATTTAGTCTGTATGATACGATCAAAAATGTTTGAGCTTCCGTAAAAAATGGAGAACGCAAAATCAAGTTTACTTCCTGGAGATCGCCAGGTGGAATCCGTGTAGGAGACAAGCTTTTCACCATTGATAGTAGGGTCATATTTTGTACCTAGTAATTTAAATTTTTCATTTGACTTGATATTCCATACTTCACCATTTTGCTGAAAATTAGAGACCATGGTCGTAGTAATGGCGTTAAAAATAGCATGGTTTTCCTCACCAATAAGGTTTAAAAGACACTTCACGTCTTTTAACTTCCCACCAGCAATGGTCTGCCATTTATATAATAGTTTCATCCAATTTAAAAGCCCTTCGTTATCGGTCATCATGAACAAATCGTCACAGTAACCAAGAACGTATATTTCATAATAGAAGATTTTAAAACAACCATAAATGGGGTTGTTAACAGCGGTCGTGAGCAGTGGCTCAAGTCCAATAATGAAGATCAGGGCTGATAGAGGGCTACCTTGGACAACACCCTTCTTAATTTCAAATTCATCAGAAAAAGTGTTGTTCATGATAATAATTCCCACAAGGGATGAGTTTAGAGACATGATCAAACGAATAATATCAGAACCAAAGTTTAGAAAAGTTAATAAATTCTTGAGGTAGCGATTACTTAAATTGTCGAATGCTTGTTCAAAATCGGTTTTAAAGGTGACGCATGTTTCATGCTTAGTGATGCAGTGAAAAAGCATTTCTTGTACCGCTTTAGCATGTTGTGAAATACCACGATTTCGAATATATCCTTGCTGGTGAGACCCGATTAACCCGGGTAGCAGCGGGGAGATCCTAACAACTATAACCTTAGCTAACATTTTATACGCAAGAGAAGTAATTCCGATAGGTCGGTAGTTGGAAAGGACCGTTCTGGAATTGGATTTATGAACAAGCCGAATGTAAGTTTTGGACAACGATTTTGGCACAGGACCTCCATTCATGAGATTATTCGCAATTATAGTAAGTAGTTTAGAAAAACCAGAATAGCGAAGAAATTCATTAGAGATGTTATCCGGACCAATAGATTTTGTAGTAGAGGTTTTACTAATAACTGTATCAAATTCAGATTCAGTAATGGGTTTATTCAAAAGTTGACTTTGTTCATTGGACAGTTTTTTCATGTTACAATCTTGCAAAAATTTATTTATCGTATCATCATCGTCGATATTTAAATTTTCACTATACAGTTTACCATAGTACTGTTGAGCTTTGGTAGCCATAGTATAGTAA
>JBAWWQ010000302.1:0-1830 GCA_037146655.1 Chlamydiota bacterium
AAAAATCAATTTTTCAGAGAATTAAAAAACAGCGATATCGCCTTTGGACACATTGTTTCTCAAAACTGGTCATCCGCTTTTACATTCATGCTAGATAAGGTGCATCACCCAGATAACCTTTATTTGACATGTAAGTCGTGTAATTCTAGTCTATCTAATAATTTTCCAAACTCAAAACTTAGAGAACAGATAGTAAAAGAGGGAACTATTGGGGATTGGTTAAGATTCCATGAAAAATCAATAAGAAATTCAAAATGAAAATAATTCATTTAATTAAAATTTCCTTTTTATTTACATTAAATAATGTTTTTGCACAAAGTCAATTACCTGCATGTCCAAATGTATATGACACAAGTTGGACTAATTGCGTTGGAGAACAATCTTTACCAAATGGAGATAAGTATGTTGGTGAATATAAGGATGGCAAACGGAGTGGTCAAGGAATTGAAACTTTGGTAATTGGAATCACGTATATGGGTGAGTTTAAGAATAACGAATATAACGGTCAAGGTACGCTTAATAACAACAATAATAGGCAAGGTAGACTATTAAGTTACATTTATGTTGGGGAGTTTAAAAACGGTAAATTCAATGGTCAGGGTACTGCAACATTTGCTAATGGAGAGAAGTATGTAGGTGAATTTAAAGATAACAGAAAAAATGGTCTAGGTACTTCAATACATACCAATGGAGAGAAGTATGTAGGTGGATATAAAGATAACAGAAAAGATGGTCTAGGTACTTTTACAATTAATAACTTTAAGTATGTTGGTGAATGGAAGAATGGTTTTCGCAACGGTCAGGGAACTGATACAGTAGGTGATGTAGTCACGTATGTAGGAGAATTTAAGGACAACCAACGTAATGGTAAAGGTACTGAATTCTTGCCAAATGGTGACAAATATGTTGGTGAGTTTAAGAATGGCAAACGTATTGAATAATGAACTGTTCTTGGCATCTTAAATAGTTTTCAAGTTCCTAAACCACTCTATTTCCGAACCCTCTGATTTAGTCGTTTTTCATCTCTCTAACCCTTATTCCATCAATACCACTTCCTGATACTTTCTGAACTCACTCAAAAGTGCTAATCTAGTGGCAAAGGAGTGTGTATGGTAGATGTAGAAATCATCGGTAGACCCAAATATCGTTCTCTCAAGTTACAGAAAGAACAAGAGCAGAATTCGTCTATGGAGAAAGAATCAAAGAAACGATTGTCTGACCCTGACCTTCAATATGAACGAGATGAGAAGGATTGGTGGTGGTGTGAAGATGTATGACTGAGGAGAATTTGAATGTCAGATGATTTATTGATGATTGTTAAAAGGTTGAGAATTGAGAATGAAGTAAATAAAACATTAATTCATAGTTTGAAACAAGTTGTTCTCTTTCATAAAAACGAGAAAATTGATGAATGTTTAGAAACAATCAACTTCATGTCAGGTATCACAGAAGTTCAAATCAAACAATCGTGGTCAGCAGAGGAAGCAGAATTATTTAGACAATTGATGGATAAAGAAATAAAACAGTTTTCACTTCTTTACGATAACAGTTGATATCAATAGTTCCTCAACCACTCCCTTTTTGAACCCTCTGATTTAGTCGTTTTTCATCTTTCCAACCTTTATTCCATCAATACCACTTCCTGACACTTTCTGAACTCACTCATTAGTGCTAATCTAGATGCAAAGGAGTGTGTATGGTGTTAATTTGTATCTAAAACTGATCTACTATTTGTAGCTAACTTTAATCCACCCAAATGATCAGGTTATCTTTTACTAGCGGAGTATATTAAATAGATGCTGGACTAAAATTAGCTGCAAATTAGGGCGC
>JBAWWQ010000303.1:0-1827 GCA_037146655.1 Chlamydiota bacterium
AAAATAACGTCCGTCTTATTCTCATATACTCCAGCTAATTCCTATTTAATTATTTTTAAGCAACCCCAGTTTTTCTATAGCTCTGTGATAAATCTTCTCAATAGAGACCCCAGATCTAGCCCCGAGTTCCTCTGTAGAGCCAGCTTGTTTAATAGATGCTTTTGCATAATACATGGCATCAAAAGCCACATGCAATTTTTCCCTATAAAAACACTCAAGCAAAAGCGTTGCAAACCCCCCTTCTCCATGCTCTTCCACAGAAATGACATAATTTGCTTGATTCACAATACTTTTTACAAACTTATCATTTAAAGGATAAATACAGGGAAAACTCCAAACCCCTACAGAATACTCAGGCAATTGCTGCGCAACTTTTAAACACATGCTTAAAGCAGCACCTGTAGACAGTAAAACAAGATCTACTCCAGATTGAACTTCAATTGGATTCATCAACTGATTGATCGCTTTTTTTTCATATAACCTTTCCGATGCTTTACCAAGCCTTAAATAAGCCGGCCCTTTATAAGAACATAACCACTGCATGACATCCTCTACTTCTCCCTTATCTGCAGGAGAAAATATCGATATAGAAGGCAAGACACGCATAATAGCAATATCTTCTAATGCATGATGAGAATATCCCGCATCTCCATAAGCAAATCCAGCCCCTACTCCAACAACTGTCACATCTAGTCCATGATAACAAATATCTTGCCGAATCTGCTCTAAACACCTAAACGTGATAAAATTCACAATTGAATAAATAAAGACTTTCTTCCCCATCATAGCAAGCCCTGCAGCCACACCCACCATATTCTGCTCTGCAACTCCCATATTGATAAAACGATCAGGACAAGCATCTGCAAACTTCTCAACAAAAGAATATCCTAAATCAGCAGTCAACAGCCAAATATCCTCTCGCTTCAAAGCCTGCTCAGTTAAATAATCTATGAATGTCTTTCTCATAAAACCTTTGACTACCTATTGATCCATTAATGCTAAAGTCCATTTAGCTCTAGGGCCACGTCCTTTAATAGCAATAAGTCCTCATCTTTTTAGTGATAAAAAAAACTTTAAAAAATCGACCCCAACAAGAATACTTCAATTTTTAAAATTAAAATATTAATTAAACTTAGCTAAATTAATAATTATACAATCGCATTTATGTTATTAATTGCTTTTAATTTGATTTTGCTTTAAAATTATCAATTAACTATTAACTAGGGATTTATGTCTATACCAAAAGAGCTAAAACCAACGACCACTACTCACTCTTCTCAAGAAGAGTCTCAAACCTTATCTCTCTTTAACACTCAAGCTATTCCACTCCCTCCCCTGCACCTTCAATTATTCCAATATCCTACAGAAAGTCTAGAAAGCCCTATTCTGGAGAAGAGCGTTACTCAAATAGTCCCTAAAAAAATACCAAATTATTCTGATTTACAAGATGAAGACTCTCATTTTAGAGATCAACTCATTTTGACATTTCAGCAAAAGGTACATGAAATTTGCGAAACTCGATTCTTATCAGATAGTGAAGTAGCATCTATTCCTCAAAATTTACGAGATGATTATAAAAGAATCCGCCAAGAGCAAAGAAGCTTATTTGCAGAAGATCTGAAACATTATGCTTTTACTAAATATGAACAATCTTGTTGTATTAAAACATTACATGCAAAGATCTCTTCTATTCCTAAATTTGAAGGACACAACGTTGTTTATTCAATAAATGGCTATTTAGATAATAATGTATGCAACACCTTTGACCAGATCGACTCTGTAGAAAAAATATATAATGACAATAAATCTGCAATAGACAGGGCTATA
>JBAWWQ010000304.1:0-1818 GCA_037146655.1 Chlamydiota bacterium
AACAAATATAGTATTAAAAATAAATAAATAAAAAGATTTAATTACATGTAGTTTTCGAGGCTTTTTAATAACCCAAGGAGCTCTTCTTTGCTTAAACTTTTTATTTGATGCTGATCATCGTAACCAATAATTTCCTTTACAAGGTAGAGCTTTCTTTCAATCATACTATGAATATGTTCTTCTATTGTTTCTTTCGACACAAGTTTAAACACCTGGACACCTCGATTTTGGCCTATACGATGTACTCTATCTGTTGCTTGATTTTCTTTAGCCGGATTCCACCAACGATCATAGTGAATGACAACTGAAGCTGATACAAGTTCTATCCCCACCCCAGCCGCTTGGAGTGACCCAATAAACACTTCACAAGCTGGATCTTCCTTAAATCGCCTCATTTCTTCTTTGCGCCATTTAGTAGATCCACGAATTTGAGCATATCCTATGTGGTTTCTTTTTAAATGCATCTCTATAATATCGAGCATTTTTAAATATTGAGAAAAGACCACAACTTTTTGACCGCTATCTCGAGCTTCTTGCAAAAGCTCAACAAATAAATCCCATTTACCACTCGAATATTTTTCGTAATTTTCAATATCTTTATTAATCAGTGCAGGATGATCACAAATTTGCTTTAATACATTAAATAAAGCAAAAACATGCATATAAGGGAGTTGCCCTTCGTCGATTTCTGAAAAAATACGCTCTTTTTGTTTTTGGCAAGCTTCCCTATACATCTTTTTTTGCTCGTCTGATAAATCTACATAAGCAATTTCTTCAGTTTTTTCAGGAAGATCTTGAAGAACTTCTTCTTTTTTCCTTCGTAAAATAAATGGATGAACCATCTTAGTCAGCAGCTGTTTTTTTTCTAAATCTTGATTTTTTTCTATACCAGCTATAAATAGCTCTTTATATGCGGCTTCAGAAGGTAAATAATTAGGCAAAATAATATCAAAAAGTGAGTGGAGCTCCATTAAATGATTCTCTATCGGAGTTCCTGTTAACCCAATTTTCATCCGTGATTTTAAAGTTTTTAAAACTTTATGAATTTGAGAACCTGCATTTTTAGCGACTTGCAATTCATCAAATACAGTTATCTCAAAGGTGATTTCCGATAAAATCTCCTTTTCACTACGTAAAATCCCATAAGAAGTTAATAATATATCCCCTGTCTCCTCAAAACCTTTTAGACAACGCTGCACGCCATAAAACATACAAACCTGTGCATTAGGTAAAAAGCGTTTTAAAAGCTCCTCCCAGTGATAAATAACAGAGGTAGGACATACCACTAAAAATTTTTGACGCTTGCTTCTCTTACCATTCATAGATGCTACTAAAAGGGCCATAGCTTGGTGAGTTTTTCCAAGCCCCATTTCATCACAAAGAAGGCCAGATAACCCATAAGAATACAAGAACCAGAGCCACTGCACCCCTTTTTCTTGATAAGGTCGCAAGCAACTTGTTAAACCCTCTAAATCAAATAAATCCGTTGTTTGCAATGTTTGGATTTCTTGTAAAAATTGCAAACTACTCTCTGATCCAACATCTTCAAGTGTTGGAGGCTCTAATTTTTCAACAAGAATTAACCTCATCCATTCTAAAGACGATAGTGTAAGCGCTCCCTCTTGTAGAAATTGATGTTCAGATACTTCTCGCAGCCAAGAAAATCTCATATCCTGTAAATCTAATAACCCAGCAGCCGTCTTTATAAATTGTTTTTTTGCTCTAATCGCTTCCCAAAGCACCTTAACTTGCACTTTACCATGCTCACTAAGATAGGCTAAATCTACCCCCCAAGATACATTGGCAACATCCTCATGT
>JBAWWQ010000305.1:0-1799 GCA_037146655.1 Chlamydiota bacterium
CATATCAGGTGTTACAATAATCTGTGGATGCACTTTATCTCTTAGAATTTGTTGAATTGCATTAAGCGTTGCACCTATTGAAGAAAAACATGAGGTGCAAGAACCTGTATATTCCACTATTACCTCAAAATCATTTTTCAATTCTGTCACTTCCACACCACCTTCATCTAAGGCAATATAGGGTTCAATATCTGCTGCAATAACGTCACGAATAGCTGTAAGTTTTTCATCTAATGTATACACCATCCAAAGATTTTGATGAACTGATTGCCCTCCAGATACAGTCTCTCCTGCAACTGGCGACTTGGCATAAGGATCCGCTATGATAATATCTTGGCACAGTCTACAAGCTTCAAACAGAGCAAAAAATACAAAATTAGCATTATGGTCAGCAGATTCTGGAAAACTCTCTTGAGAAGGAGTATCTCTTAAGCGCTTATCCAAAAGATCCACACTCATCCTAGAAGCTTGTAAATAATTTTTCTTAGGGAGCATTTCACATAAAGCATCTGCTAAAGCAATTAAATCAGGCGGCCCAAATGCTTGAAATTTCACATCTAAAATGACCCCACTTCCCTCTTCTATAAGAAGATAGAGTTTAAGTAACCTACCTTCATCTAAACTTCCCTCTTTTCCTATCACACACCGGACATTGATAGCATCTTGTGTTGTGAAAAAACCAACATGCATAGGATTTTTAGCGTGATTTTGAAGTTTTTGACTATAAAGTGCCCAAGCAGATCTAGATACCATCTGTCACCAAATCCTCACAAAGAGATCTTGCTTTTGTATAACATTTAACGATTCTAGAACTAGCATCGTCTATTTCTTGCCTTGTTGTCTTAGAAGAAAAAGCAAATGACAAAGCAGAGTTTGCTAAACAAGACTCTACTTGGCAATCTTTTAAAATCTCTGATAACAGTCCATGATCTCCACCACCCATAGAAGCATACAGCTTTTCTTCTTTCAGAAGATAAAGCATATACTCTGCCTCAATATATGGGAAAGCTACCACAGAAATATGAGGTAATCTGTCTACATTTTGAAATAAAACTTGAACGCAAGAAATTTTCTGAATAAGACTTTTTTCAAAATAATGACGTAAACTTGCTATCTCTAAATTCATATGATCTATATTTTCTAAAGCATGATCTAAAGACACCGATAACTCTTCAAGCTCTAATGAAGCTTCTAATTCAGATCCCCAAAGAGCTTTTTTAGCTTTATTATGAAAAAAAATTCCCTCTACTTGATAAGGTCCTTGAAAAGTCCTAGCATCAAATGTGATGTAATCAATTTTAGACCCTTCTAAATCCAGATAAAGCTTACCTATAACAGAGGATATATCCACATGACAAAATACCCCTTTTTCATGACACAGCCTAGCTATTTCTTCAACAGGCTGAATAACACCAGTAATTGGATGAGCCCAGGACAAAGAAACTAAAGAAGTTCTCGGTGTAATTGAAGTGAGTAAAGAGCTTTGAGTAAGCTGCCCTTGAGCATTAACATCGAGTTTTTCTCGTAAAACACCAAAAGGCTTTAACTTCTCACACACTTTATTACGATAAGCCCCTTCTGTTTTTAATGTCAAAATCTGCTGCTGACCTGAAATAAACATCTCTTGAATATAATGTTCATCCATCATCTGATAAACAGAACTACCTTTGCCAAGGGTCATCCTAAAAGATTTTTTCTTTAATAATCCAAAAGATTGCATCACCTTAGATTCATAATCCATGGTCTGAGTGTCATATCTCCATGAAAACTTCCTCCCCTCTCCTTTTACAGGATGGTAT
>JBAWWQ010000306.1:0-1792 GCA_037146655.1 Chlamydiota bacterium
GACCTTGTCTTTTGAAAGTAAAAAGGCTAAAACTCAGCCCTATATTTCTGGAGGACTCTCTATTTCTATTCAAGATATGGAAGCTAATGCAGATCCTGTTGCTGACTCTCTTCTAAATCATTACGAAAAAAATCTTAATGATATGCAACACAACACGATTATGAAAATAAAAAAATTTGGAGCTAATAAAAAATCAGGTGCATTTGTCAAACTGCCTTTTGAAAGCAACTCTGACGAAATAGACAAAGATGCGCTAATTCCTATTTTTTATCCTAGAAAACAACCTCTCACAGAATCTGAGTATCTAGTATTTGATGCGATCTCTAACGGCGATATAGCCTTATTTAAAAAATTAGCCGCTAAAATAGCTAATTGGAATTTTCAAGATCCTCAAGGGATTACTGTTATACATTATGCATCAGCATTTCAAAATACTGATTTACTTGAATACCTAATTCAACAAAAAGCACCACTTCACATAAAGACCCCTCATGGATATACACCCTTTCACTATGCCGCAAGAGCCGGCAGTGAAAAATGTCTTAAACTCCTTATTACACATGCAAGAGAGCTACTAAACACCGCTGACAATGCTGGACGAACACCTCTTTATCTTGCAGTCCAAGAGAATCACCCTCTCTTTGTTAAATCTATTTTACAAGAAGGTGCAAATCCAAATATCCCTACAACACAAGGGACGACCCCACTATTTTGCAGTATTCACTTAAAGCTGGAAAATATAGCGCTAGACCTGCTGGCAAGCAATCTTATTGATATTGAATATAAGTTTTCTGCCGATGGATCTACTGCTTTACATCTTGCAGTAGAAAAACAGATGTTATTACTTTCTGAAAAACTCCTCAACCAACAAATTGATGCAACCATCTGTAGAGAACAAAAATATACCCCGTTACATATAGCAGCTGCAAATGGCTGGCTTGCAGGCGTGACTCTTCTTTTAGAAAATCGCCCTAACCTTGATTTGTCACAAAAAACTACATTCGGAGCAACCGCTTTAGATCTTGCAACTCTTGAAAATCACACATCTGTTTGTGATTTTTTAAAAACAAAAAATCCTATAGCACCTCTTCAACAATCTACTCAAAAACCCACTCACAGTGTTCCAACGAGCTCACCTCAACCAAACAATCCACCCAAGCCTCGAGCTTCGATCTTTAAGAGCGTCTATAATTTTGTGTTTCGTAAATAAGATTTTATAAAATAGGCACTTCTTTCTCAAAAAAACTCGTTCTTTTTTGAGAGGGTAAAAAATGTGTTTCCCACATCAGACGAAACTGTGGGCAAGAGCGTAGAAGCTCTTCTTTTGTCCCTTCTGCAATAACCTCACCTTTTTCTAAGAAAAGGATTTTATCCACATGTTCAATAGTAGAGAGTCTATGTGCAATAATAATCTGGGTGATACTACCATGTAAACTACTGATGGCATCTTTAATATACATTTCACTAATCGAATCCAAAGAGGACGTGGCCTCATCTAAAATTAAGATAGGTGCTTGTTTAGCTAAAGCCCTTGCTATAGCTAACCTTTGCTGTTGACCACCAGATAGATTTTTACCTGTTTCAGAAAGCTGCGTATTATATCTTTCTGGAAAACACTCTATAAACTCTTCTGCATGAGCTTTTCTAGCAGCTGTTACTATTCTTTCTTCCGACAACTCTCTCCCAAAAGAAATATTAGAGGCTATAGTATCAAAAAACAAAAAGGGTTTTTGAGGAACAAAGCTCAGCGCTTCTCTTAAAGATTTCTTAGAGATTTGCTTAATTGATATCC
>JBAWWQ010000307.1:0-1764 GCA_037146655.1 Chlamydiota bacterium
CCAAGCTTTAAGAGTCACCTCTTCAAGCCACCTCCTTTAGGGGGTGGTAGTTGACTTTGAATTCTATGTAATCTTCTGCAAATTTTACTTTGTTCTAATTCTTGTTCACATGTTTCTAATGCCTTGCGGATCTCGTCAAGCGAAGGCCGCTTATTAGGGTCAATAGACAAGCATTGAGCAGTAATGGCTATCAAGGATCGGTATCTATTTCTTAATAAGTTACGTTCTAGTATTGATTCAATCTGCGAGTAAACTGCTACTCTAAAAAGAGTTCGACATAGAGTAATTTTTTCCTCAAAGGTTAAATTATCCTGATTAGGGATATCTATCATTTCTTCAGGAAGCCTATTGCATAGTAATTCAACCATTGTAATTCCTAAGGAGAAAATATCAGATTTAAGTGAGATTCCTTGTGGGGTTTCTTCGAATAACTCAAACGCTACATAAGATCTCGTCCCACGGGTCTCTCTTTCTTTATGAACATTATGGCAAAATCCTAAATCACCAAGTTTACTTCTTCCAGTTTCGTCTAAAAAAATATTTTCTAGTTTAATATCGCCATGGATATACCCTTGAGAGGCTAACTCACTCATGCAAGACACAACTGGCAAAAGAAGTTTTGGTATTGTTGCTGTCTCTAATATTTGACTGTTTTCAAATAGATCGCCCCCTTTTAAATACTCTAAAACCATGACTTTACCATGCATAGCTTCTAGCGTTACAAATTGATCAGATGGATTTGCAAAACGGAGCATAGTTATATGCTCCCGACATTGCAATCTTTCCTTACCACCTACTTCTTTTCCAACATATTGGCAATCATTGTCGGGGTGATCTAAAGAAACAACAGTTAATCTATTCCTAGGGTTATCCTCGATTATAAGTGGTCTTATTGTCTTTAAAAAGAGACCTTTAAAAGCTTCTTCTACAAAATAATGAGTTAATCTTGGCATCTTTATACTTATAAGTTCTTCGCATTGACTGTATTTTTTAGGATAAAAAAATAAAGCAGCTTCTTTAAAGCAATGAGATATCTTTTTTAAGATGAATTGTTGAAGTATTTGACTAAATGGCTTATCGATTAAAGCATCTACAAATGGACTAACCCGATCATGTATAATTGACCCATCTATCCAGGTAATAGTTTTCATCAATTCTGTCAGTTGGTTATTTTGAGAAATTGATAAATCCGTCAAAGCATCAAATAGTCGATGAGGTTGATGCTCCGTAAATACGGTAGCAATACGTTGATTTAATTCATCATATGTGGAGACGACAGGATCGCCTCTTACTTGAAAAAAAGGTGATACTATCAATCCTTGTGCAGAGTTAACTAAAACATCTTTCAGCAAATTTGCTTCAAAGCATGTTCTTTGTAACTTTCCATTTTCATAAGATCTATTTAAATAGGTATAACTGCTAACTGTGCTCACTACAAACTCTCAAATATAAAAATAATAATTAGCCAAGAACAATGCTCTTATTTGTATTTTTATGTCTATAAGAAAGATTTTATTTTTTTCTACACATGAAAATAGCAACATCTATATATACGGATAAAGGAAGATTTAAGATATGAGGTAAAACGCTTCAATTGATCTATACTTAAATCCTATATAGATAGTCACTATTAACCAATGAGATGAAAATGGTTGTAAAAAAAATAGAATCTTCAAAACCTTCTTTCGATAAAAAACTACCACCTCCTGAACCCAGTATTTTTGCTAAAATTCGAAGTGTTGTTAATGGGTTCTTTCATAGGAC
>JBAWWQ010000308.1:0-1736 GCA_037146655.1 Chlamydiota bacterium
ATTTTAAGGAATCAAGAGTTTGATCATAATAGTTCAAGCGGGGTAGGGGCAGTTTTTTTTATGATGCAATGGTGTATAGTGTTAGCTGCGAGTAGTAAAGGTAGCATTAAAATATATGTGACGTTGGACTGAGGTTTATAAACATGAAAAAACATTTTGTAATGCTGACTTTTTTATTATCGCATGTGCCGTACGTGCATAGTCAAGATGAATCACTGCAAACAGCGCAAAGCACTCAAGCAGTAGGCCTTATCTCTGCCTATACATGTTTTTTTAATGATACCACTGCAAAAACAGAAACTTTCTTGCAAGCTGTTGTGCAAACAAAAGAATATTGGCAAAAAGAACTGTTTCAAGAATCATTGCCATGGACTAGAAAAAATCCAATCTACTGGCTTCATAAAAATTCATACGTAAAATTATTGCGTAAGCGAGTTGCGCTTTTGACTGATGTAGAAAATCAGGTTGCTACACTACTAGGCATAGCGCTTGCTGGTCAGTATGAACTTTCAAAAAATGTCTTACATGAGCAAGATCAAAAAGAATATTTTATAAAAAGTATTGCACCTTTGTATGATCACTTTCAGATTGTACATGGTGATCTTGCTACGGCATGTCGTCAAGAATTAATTCAAGATGTGCAATTATTTTCAAATACCGTGCAGAGTGAAATAGAAAAATTTGAAAAAATGATTGCTCCTCATAAAAAACCACATCATTTTGTAGAACATCAAATTACGTATGCATCTGCTGCAACAGCACTTGTTGCATCATTGATACTGTATGAGGCGTATAAAGATCAGATTCCTGTGTGGAAAGCACATAGTAAAGAAGCTATTGAAAACTTTTCTCACACTTGCCTAACAGGTCCGCTACAGGGATTGAAGGAAATCTTGGTAGATAATAAAGATACAAAGATACGACAAATTGGCGAAGAGCCACCATTTTGTCGACATGTGCCTTGGGTTTCGATCATAGAAACACCATTTGAAAGATCATATAATTCAAACATTGATTCTTTAAATGCATGGACGGTTGATAAATGTAAGGCATTAAATCAGTATGCAGATGTTGCTGAAGGTATAGTAAGAAGCCAACAAATTAATTTTTATTTAGCAGCCATAGCTCCTATGCTTATTGCAACGTATGGAGCGTATCGCTGTGGTGATAAAATGTACGATCGATATGTTCGATATGACTCACGTTACAAGCCTATGAAAAATATGGTTCGCTCTATTCATAGACTTTTAAATAACATTCATCAAGCTCAGCAAAGATCATTTTGTGATGATGGTAAGCTGCATGTTTTAATTTTGAAATTAAAATCATACATGTACTGTTTGTCTACTCAAGAGCTTGCTTTGTTCCAAGAAGATATTGCCTCTCTTCTTTCCTTTGATTTGACCTATCAACAAAAGTTGGGCGTGGTGAGTAGTATGTATAAAACGTATGGTTTTTTAGAATAGATTTACGCGATAAGTTTCATGAGCTTATTTTCAAGCGTGATCATTTTTTTAAAGTCAGCATCTTCAATGTGATCATGGCCAAGTAGATGGCAGATGGCATGCACAAGCATGCGGTCCATGCGCGCATTAAAATCGCCTTCAAGATTTTTTTTGTTTTTGAAAACATAAGAAACTGAAATAATAATATCGCCTAAGTTTTTGTCTTCATCGCAGGTTACTTTTATTTTTTTACCAGCTTTTAAAGTGTCATGATAAGGAAATGATAGTACG
>JBAWWQ010000309.1:0-1731 GCA_037146655.1 Chlamydiota bacterium
TGAATGGATAGCATCTAAAACTTTTTGTTTATAACCGATTTCATAAAAATCTATTAAAGCTAAATCACACCCTTCTTCACTATCAGATGAGAAACCACACCATTTATTTTGTTCTTTTGAAGGTTCTAGCAGCATCCTAAATAACTTGGTCAAAAATTTAGGGTTTAAAATGCTACGGCATTCAATAGGATAAATGGAGTGAAAAAAATTCTCTAATAAAAGTTTGTGTTGGTGAGCTACAGAACCAAGCATCTTTTTTAAAGCTAGAAATGCTTCTGACTGCTTTGAAATCATGCCCCCATTAAAATCCCGGACTTCTCCAAAAGCTTTTTGAATTTCAGATAAAACTTCTCTGCGAGCTACGTAAAGATCTACAGAATCATCTTCTCTTAAAAAAGGAGAACTAGGCAGTTTCATTCGAATAACAAGAGCCTGCTTTGCATATTTATTCCGAATAACCCCCACCTGCCTCTCTCTTTCGATAATAGGCTCATAGCATTCACTCATTTTTTTTAATAAAATTGAAGCCAACAAAGACTGCTCACTTACAACACGGGTAAGAATTACTGTAAAAACTAGCTGCTTGTCTGTTTGCTCGTCAAAAGCAATCACAATTTGCGGTAAATCTTTTACATATTTAAGCTGATGGCTTAATAAAATTATATTACGCATGACCTCTTCTTCATTACGAGGCATAAATATAGGTCGTAAAAGATACTCTATTCTCCCTTTTAGATTATAAGGCAACTCTTGTTTTAACTGCTGAATTTCTTGAAGGGTAAATGACTCCTTATCTTCTTTTTCTATTTCTAAATACAGAAGATGTACAGAACATGTAGCTTCCTCAATTTCTAAATAAGACTCTTCAATTGCTCGGCTATAAGGTAAACAAGTTTGAATAGCACGAATTAGATGCCTTTTAGCAAAAACCTCATGCTCTCTTAAAAAATTCAACCCTACACATACAGTTAAAACATGTTTCGTTCCAAGTGGGAGGTTTAATTGTGCTGATTTTAAAACAAGAGAAATTTGTCGCTTTTGCGGGTGTGCTTCCACACGCAAAAGAAGTTCTTTTCTCAAAAGATAAAGTGAAGCAATCATCCTTATTAGATGCTGACACTCTCGAATTCTTTTAAATTCTTCTCCCGCAACCAAAAAACAATGTTGCATAAGGGTAAAAATATCATAATCAAATCTCTGAGGAAATCTCTCGAGAAGCCTTGTAATCTCTTCCTGAATAATCCCTATTTTTTCATGGCCAGACAATCCTCTCATCTCAAGAATACGATATCCATGATAAGTAGAACTTACGCCTAATTTAATCTCTTGAACTAGCAGATCTAAATGACGCAAAGCTACTTCCACATCCCATTTTCTTTCTATAGGGACTTGTATCTCCACAAAAATATAAGTTGTTTCATCCCCCTCTTCAAATTTAAAATCCCTCATAAGACAAGAAGAACTTGGTAAAATTTTCCCAGGTATAAGCCACCTTCCCACCATCTCCATAAAAAACCTTCCTACATGAGAACGTTTTTTGCAGAGTAAATATAAACCCAAATGAAAAGGAGGCTGCCGCAGATCCGAATGAAGCACAAGTGGAGCTTCTTTTAAAAAAAAATCTTCAAAAGAATTACCGTTAAGTTGACTAGAAAATAAATCCTGAAGCTTTTGGGAAAGCTCTAAATGATCCGCCTCGTAATCACATTCTCCAAAACGCTGCGTTAAAAA
>JBAWWQ010000310.1:0-1723 GCA_037146655.1 Chlamydiota bacterium
CTTTGGAACAAATCAATGGCGATTTAACCTTAATACATTTTTACAATGCATAAAAATTGGGTTACCTCCTGCACTTTTTGTTTTTATAGAACTTCTCGGTTGGTCGATTTTCTATTGGATGATGACACAGATCAGTTTAGAACACATTTTAGTTTCTAGTATTTGTCAAAGCATCCTTCTTTTATTTGTATTTTTTGGTCTAGGGCTAGAAAAAGGAGCTGCAATTGTTGCCGGCAACTTAATTGGAGCGAAAAAACCAGATAAAGTTCAAGCAACTTTAGTCTCTGGCTTGAAAATGCTCAGCCTGTTTTTTCTGGTATTAATTGTCTTTTTTGTGATTTTTCCAGATTTTCTTATCGATTTATTCTTCCACAATCTACAAAATTTTGATGTAGCATTTTCTGCTGAAGTACTCGATGCAAAGTACTTAGCTCAAGTAAAATCAACAATCAGAACAGGTCTTATTTTTATTGCTGTTTATATGATTATTGAAGATATTCGCTGGCTAATTAATGGGATACTTACAGCGGCTGGGGATACATTATTTTTAATGATTACAGGTGCTAGTTGTGTATGGCTGTTTTTACTTTTACCAACTTACTTTTTTGTCATGAAACCTCATGCCAATATCAAGTTGGCTTTTGTCATCTGGATTGTATACAGCTTAATTTCTACACTTCTTTTTTATTTAAGATTTAGACAGGGTAAATGGAAACTTCGCTCTCTTGTTATTGATTACCCGAAAGCAGAGCTAGCTACACAAGAAATTACCCTATCTACAGAAATACAAGACTAATTTTTTTCCTAGATAAAAAAAACTCCTTTCCAAGAAGGCTTCTCAAGATTATGAGATAAAGAAAAGAGGCTTTCTATGGAAAATATCCTTACCTTAGTCAATTCCACTGAATTTAACATCCCTTTACAAGCTAAATTCTCCTCACTTCATGGGATGAATTTAATGAGCTTCATGCAAGGGACTACTGAAATTTTAGACCAAACTACCCGCAATCTTTTCACGCAAAGATGTGCAGGACTCGGGGCTTTAATCGGTCCTCACTTCCATCATAGAGCCAAAGAGGCTATCCCCCCATGCTTATTTGACTATTCTCTCTTTCCCCATCTTGAAGGTGAAAAAAAAACTAATCAAACCTTGCCTTTAGAACCTTTTTCTCATGGTATAGCCCGCTATGTTCCTTGGAAAGTCGAATATAGTAACACTCAAATCAATGCAAAACTAAGCGGCAATGACTTATACAAAAATATTGCTGTTAAAAATCTAGAAGGGCAAAATTTTGAAATGGTATTTGATGTTAAATTAGTCCATGACGGACTTTTACTTAATTTAACCATCACCAGTGAAAAACCTTCTGTAATTGGTTTTCATTACTATTATAGTTGTCCTCCCAATAGCTTTATTCAATCTCTTGTTCATCCCGTTTATCGAAACCAAACCGGCTGGGAAACATTACCATCTGAATGGCTACGTTCCAAACACTTACACTTTGATCTATCCCAAGAAGCTGATTTTGGATTCAAGCCCCAAGCCTGTACTGAACATCCTTATTACACAATTATACTCCACACCCCCTCCTATCAAGTTCACCTTGAATACACTTCATCCAATTCAGAGTCTACCTCCTGGCAACTTTATCGACCTAAAAACTCCTCTTTTGTCTGCATCGAACCATTAAGCGCACTCAATCCAAGGGAGCCGCTCATCAAC
>JBAWWQ010000311.1:0-1722 GCA_037146655.1 Chlamydiota bacterium
GCTTGGTGTAGTGCGTTAAAGGTGTGGAAGAACTCTTCCTGAGTCTTTTCTTTTCCGGCGATGAACTGCATGTCATCAACAATAAGTACATCCGCGCCTCTGTAGTAGCCCGCAAAATCGGTATTCTTTTTATATCGTATTGCATCAAGGAATTCTTGAACAAACTGCTCGGTTTTTGGTTTGCTTTCTCTACTTTTAAAGTAAATAAGGCAGAAGCCTGTTAAAAAAACGGCACAAATGGTTGGGTAAACGGCCCGTGTGAAGTATCTTTTGAATTCTCTCATAAGAGATTATAATTATAACTAATAATATCTAAAGTGGAAACAAGCCAAAGGAAATAGCATGAGTCACCTCGAATGGATTCACAAAGCATCTGAACAAAATGACACTCAAGCAGAAATTCTTTCATTTAGTGATTACATGGAAATTTTTGATAAAAATTACAAACAAGAGTGTCGACCGACTTATGAATTTATCCGCGACATGCTTCAATACTATGGCGTCAATGCAGATGGATCATATAAACTTTTTCAAATGCACCATCCGGATTGCCCACCTGTTTTTGGTCAAGTTAAAGTTCAACAGGCACTCACTCAAAATTTGGTTAATTTTAGTGAAGAAGGTTTTAATAATAAATTTATTTTACTAATTGGTCCCAATGGATCATCTAAATCATCGTTGGTTAAAAAACTGATAAAAGGTCTGGAAGATTATTCCGAAAAAGACCAAGGAAAACTTTTTAGTTTCAGTTGGATTTTCCCCATTGAAAATTACGTCAAAGGATCTCTCGGGCTAAATAGCACAATTCGGGATGTAAATCTTTTAAGCTATGCTTATCTTGAAGATAAAGAAATATCGGCGATCATGCCTTCTGAATTAAAAGATCACCCTTTACTTTTAATTCCTAAAGAATACCGACAAGAGCTTATTGAGAAATCCCTTAAAGGAGATGACCGCTTACTTGAGTCGGTGAAAAAATCCTATCTCTATCGTGGAGATCTTTCAAAAAGAAACCGCATGATTTATGATGCGCTCTTGAAAAACTACAAAGGGAAACATCAGGAAGTTTTAAAACATATTCGTGTAGAGCGATTTACTATTAGCAAACGTTATTCCACTTCAGCAGTCACCATAGAACCTCAAATTCACGTCGATGCTCGCATGCAACAAATTACCATGGATAAGCGTTTACAAAGTCTTCCTCCGAGCTTGCAATCATTAAACCTTTTTTCCTTACAAGGTGAAGCGGTAATGGCCAACCGAGGTGTGCTGGAATATTCCGATCTGTTAAAGCGTCCACTCGATGCTTATAAATATTTACTTATGACTATGGAAACAGGATCTATAAACCTGCAAGGAATTCTCACTGAATTAGATATCTTCTTTATCGGTACATCCAATGAAATTCACTTGGCTGCCTTTAAGCAACACCCCGATTTCAATTCATTTAAAGGACGTTTTAACTTTGTCACAGTTCCCTACTTACTGGATGTTCGTGATGAAGAAAAAATTTATGCTGAACAAGTAGAAGGGCTTAAAGATCGTTCTCACTTTTCGCCCCATTCTCTTAATGCACTTAGCTTGTTTGCGGTGATGACTCGCCTCCGAGTTTGTCAGACTAAAAATTATAATGATAAAAAACTGGCCAATATTGCAACTAATTTAAATCCTCTTGAAAAAGCACTCTTGCTCGCAACCATTGAACTCCCTGAAAAGCTAGAT
>JBAWWQ010000312.1:0-1704 GCA_037146655.1 Chlamydiota bacterium
CTTTAAATATGTATCACTCTCCAATGATTTTCTGTCTAATTTATTTTCTTCTGAGCTTTTAGAATCTATTTTTGCAACAACAACACCCTTACACGATGGTGCTGTTATTATTCGTGATATGACAATTATTTCAGCTGCTGTTATTTTGCCACTGGCAGAAGACTCCTCTCAAATTGCTAAAACAATTGGAACGAGACACCGGGCAGGTCTTGGAGCTAGTCAATTAACTGATGCTTTAATTATTGTTGTTTCTGAAGAAACTGGCAAGGTCTCTATAGCTCGTGATGGAATCATGACGCGTGGTGTGAAAATTGACAGGTTTAAAGGCATTATCCGTAGTATTTTTAACCAACCCGCAAAAAAACCGTTGAAAACTAACTTCAATATCATTGAATGGATTAGAAAATGAAATCTTTGCTTATTAAATGGTTCATTCATCATTGGCCTCGTAAACTCCTATCGCTAATTTTGGGAATCATCATTTGGTTTGTTGTAAGTGAATCGATGTCTACAACTAAAACACTGAGTAATATTGGAGTACGCATCACTAACCTACCAGAGGGAAAAACTGTTGAAGGATTACAATCTAATGGCCTTTTACAAAAAAGGTTAACACTTACTTTAAGTGGCAATAAAAGCTTATTAGACGATCTATCTCCCAATGATTTTGAAGTTGCAATTGACGCCTCTAGCCAAGACAAAGAGTGGATAGCAACTATTACAAAAAAAAATCTCATTCCATTAACGCCCGATATTAATCTTTCAAGAATTAGCAAAATTTCTCATAAAAATTTTATCATTAAATTAACAACTCTTGTTACAGAAAGAATCCCTGTGATTATCACACAACCTATTGGACAAGCTCCTAAAGGTTATGGTTTTTTAGATATATGGCCCTACCAGCTCCATATTCTTGTAAGTGGTCCTGAAGAGCTTGTAAAAGATGTAAAAAACAGAGGAATTAAATTAACGTTTAACTTAAACGATATTTCCGAAGCCCAATTGGATGATCTTCATGCTTCAACCTCTTCAAAGCAAACAGATGTTGTAAGTTTTTATGTCCCAAAACACTGGAAAGCTCTTTCTATTCCGATGCTGTCGACAACACCTATTGCTATCGATGATCCAGATGCTAAATTTTTACGTATTGACTTTGTCCGTTTAGAGCTTTTACCCATTCATCATCCACTTCCTTTGAACTTATTTTTCCCAGCTCATGTCAATCCTTCATTATCTCCTCAAAAACTCTCAATTGCCCAAAATGAGCTTATTGAAGTCAAAAATGGGGTTAAACTTTTATCTCCTCCTTTATATGCAAAAGGGGTAAGTGAGCTATTTTTAGAAATTGTTAGCGATATGATTGATTTTGTAATTATAGTTGATCCTAAACAAGATAATCAGCCCTTAGATTGGAGTTTGCAATTTATCAATGCACAAGTATTAGAAGATCGATTTGTCAGTACCCTTATGTCGGATGTCTCCGATGAATCCATCTATAGTTTGCAACCAAAAATACGGGAAGATTACTTAAGAAATCGTTTCCGCAGTTATATGAATCGATTTAAGCTCTATCAATCCAACTATAAAACACTAGATTTAAATATCCGACTATCGGGTAATAAGATTTTAGTATCGCAAAGCGAGAAAAATGAATCTTAATCAAACTGTTTATCTCTTAAAACAACGTCTGGGGAATCTTGGTGG
>JBAWWQ010000313.1:0-1694 GCA_037146655.1 Chlamydiota bacterium
TGCATATTCACTCTGAAGGGAAAGGCGGTCCGCCTGTGATCTTGGATGCGGGTGGTGGATGTAGTTCTCTTGATTGGGCGCTTGTGCAGCCAGAACTTGCTAAGTTAACAAAGGTGTGTAGTTACGATCGAGCAGGATATGGTTGGAGTGAAGAAAGTTCAAAGTCTGCAACAAGTCAAAATGCTGTTGAAGATTTGCATACGTTATTACAAAAAGCAAAAATTCCAACGCCATATATTTTGGTAGGCCATTCTTTTGGCGGGCTAAATATGAGGCTTTATGCAAGCTATTATCCTGATGAAGTGGCTGGTATGGTATTAGTTGAATCTTCACATGAAGAATTGCTAGATCGCACTCCACTGGCACCTCAGCTTAATTGGGTACAGCGTATTTTCACTAATCAAAAGGTTTGGATATGGGCATGTCGTTTAGGTTTGGTTCGATTAACTATGCCTATGCAGCTGCATAAGGTGATACAAGGGTGGAGTTGTGAAGCAAAGAATGTATATTGTGCTAAAAATAGTACGGTTAAAGCTGTTAAAGCAAAGTTTGCAGAAGCTTCTATGGATGTGCAAAAGCAAAGTATGGAACAACTTAAGGACGCTAAAGGGCTTTTAGGAGACAAACCACTTATTGTGATGACAGCTAAATCCCTTCTGACAACTGCTGAAATGAGTAGTTTTCCTCAAGAACTTAAAGAGTATATGACAGCAGTAACTAAAGCTCATGAAGGTTGGCAAAAAGATTTAGTCAGCAAATCTACACAGGGGAAGCAAATCATTATTGAAAATAGTAGTCATATGATTCCCTATGATCAGCCTGGAGTTATAGTAGATGTGGTGCAGGAGTTGGTTGAACAACTTCGTCGTTAGTGGGGGTGTTGTTAGGGGAGAAGGCCTGCTGCATCTTTTTCTTGAAGCGTTAAAAGCGGTTTAGAAGTTTTAATTCGCTTCTCTACTTTTTTAATGTGTTCAACAGCTGGGATATCCTCAGGAGGAGTACCACCAATTTTAGCGATAGCCGTGCGGACTTCTTTTCCTACAGCTTCGTGGATTGCAATGGCATCTTTTTGATTTTTGATGTTATCGCGTTGGAGCTTTTCTCTTGTTTGTGACATGCGGAATTGATTAGCGATGAGTTCAGTAGTATCTATGCGATCTAGAAGTTGTTCTTTTTGTGGGATGCCTTTTTTGGCTTTAATTGCATTAGCACCTAAACCCCCATACAGTCCTTTGTAGCCTGCATCATGAAAGACTCCGAACATTTTATCTTGTACGCCAGCGTCTCTTGCCGCCCCTGATAAAGCTTTAAATTCTACAGAGGCTTGTTGACGTGATTCTAGACGTTCACGATCTGCTGCCAATGCATCAGAGAGCTCCTGTTTACGAGTTTGGATGGCGAAGTATTTTTGAGCATGAGCGATTTCTGTTTTTCTAGGATCTCCATTTTGGGCGATAAGATAGCATGCAAAACGAGAAAGATGATAATCATCAAGGGTTTGAAGAGATCCTTTCCCAGCGGCGATCACTTTGCCGGCGCCGGCAAAGTGATGGTTGGGATCATTGCTAGATTGCTTACAAGATTCTATGGCTTTTTGGATTGCATTTTCGAATCGTCTCCATTGAGAGTATCCTAAGCAGGCCTGCAAGTCTCTGGCGCTCCAGTATTCTATACCATAGTTATTTATTTTTTTT
>JBAWWQ010000314.1:0-1691 GCA_037146655.1 Chlamydiota bacterium
TTAATTGGTTTTTTATATTGAGCGATTTATTATGGATAGCCCTGTTCTATCTAAACAGTTTCTTATTAATTCCAAAGCTTTTCTACCAAAAAAAATATTGGCTTTTTGCAGGTTTACAGATAACCGTTCTTTTAATAATAATGCTCTTACATAACCTGTTTTTTTATCTTTTATTAGGTAAACCAACTTTTGATCTGAGTATCTTTTTCTTCTACAATCTTTTCCCCTACCTGTTTATTCTAGCCTCAAGCACTTCTTTCCAATTGATCCGGGATAGAATAAATACCGATAAGCTGACAAAAGAAAAAGAGAATGAAACCTTGAAAACAGAATTATCCTTGTTAAGAAGTCAGGTTAGTCCGCATTTTATGTTCAATGTACTCAACAATATGGTAGCGTTGGCCCGCAAGCATTCAGAACTTCTTGAACCATCTCTTATAAAGCTATCATCTCTGATGCGCTATATGCTCTATGAAACGGATGAAAAAAAAGTCTCTCTCGAAAAAGAAATCGATTATTTACAAAGCTATATTGACCTTCAACAACAACGTTTTGGAAAAAATCTTCAAGTAGCTGTATCTATGCCTCAGGCTGATCAGCCATATGAAATAGAGCCTATGCTCCTGATTCCTTTTGTTGAAAATGCTTTTAAACATGGAACGGGAATGATTGAAAAACCAACAATTGATATAGAATTGGTAGCCGAAAAAAATGTTTTACGCTTCTGTGTGAGAAATAAATTTAATCCCGCTTCTGAAGAATTAAAGGATAATACTGCAGGCATAGGATTAACCAATGTTCAAAGGAGATTAGACCTGATTTACGGCCCAAATCATAGCTTAATGATTAATAAAAAAGATGATCAGTTTATTATTTCTTTACAAATATTTTTAGCCCGATGATCAGATGTATTGTAATAGATGATGAACCTTTGGCGCTTGAATTACTGGCAGATAATATTAGTAAAGTGCCTTTTCTGGAACTCGTGGCTACCTGCGAAAATGCTATGGAAGCTATGGCCATTCTTCAGCAACAACTGGTAGACTTAATTTTTCTTGACATACAGATGCCCGGCCTCACCGGTATACAGTTTATTCAGAGTATGAGGGAGAAACCAATGATCATTTTGATAACTGCTTACGAAAAATATGCTCTGGAAGGTTTTAATCTCGATGTAGTGGATTATTTGTTGAAGCCGGTATCCTTAGACAGGTTTATTAAAAGTTGCAATAAAGCCAACGAGCTTTTCCAGCTGAAAACTAAATCAAATACTAACACACCAAATATTCCTTCAACCTATTTTTTCGTTCACGCAGATTACAGCTTACTTAAGATTGTTTTTTCAGACATTCTATACATAGAAGGACTTAAAGATTATATCAAGATTCATCTCAAGAGTGCCACATTTCCTGTTATTACCCGCATGACAATGAAGCTTGCCGAAGAGCAATTGCCGGCAGCACAGTTTATTCGTATACATAAATCCTATATCGTTGCACACCAGCATATAACTTCTGTAAGAAAAAGCAGTGTATTTATTGGATCCATTGAATTGCCTGTGGGAGACAATTACCCTGATGCTTTAATTTCAATCACAGGAAGATCATCGGGTTAATAAAAATTTAATCGCATCAAATTAATGTTTCGTCGCAAACAATTAATTTAAATTATCGGTACGGGTACATTTACTA
>JBAWWQ010000315.1:0-1690 GCA_037146655.1 Chlamydiota bacterium
AAACTATGCTTCAAGCCTAATACAAGAAGCATAGTATACAAGGTGCTAGAATGGCATATCACTAGGCTTTGTAATGATCTTGTCTACAAGACCAAAATCCAATGCTTCTTGTGCACTCATCCACTTATCTCGATCTAATGCACGTTCAATCACTTTCGTATCCTGCCCAGTTGCTTCTACATAAAGTTCAACTAAAGCATTACGCATTTTAAGAATTTCTTTGGCCTGAATCTCTAAATCTGTCGCTTGACCACGAATCACCCCACTTACACGCGGCTGGTGAATCATAATTCTTGAATTAGGTGTAGCAAAACGTCTTCCTTTGCCCGCAACTAAACTTAAAACAGACCCCATAGAAGCCGCAAGTCCCGTTATAAGCGTTGTAATAGGTGATTTCATAAGTTTGATTTGATCCCAAATTGCAAATCCACAATCAACAGCTCCACCTGGAGAATTAATCACAAATAAAATAGGTTTGCCAGGATTAGTTAACTCTAAATACCAAAGCTTACGAATCAATTCACTTGCAGATTTATCTTCAACAGCAGCAGAAAGAAATACACGTCGATGTTTAAGCAGTAAATCTTCAACCTTATAATTCACAGTCTCTTTCTCAGCTTTTTCTTCTTCCTCATCTTCATCTAATCTAAACATTAAATCTCTCCTTATTAATTAGTAAGCTCTCTCTCATCATAAAGACTTTCAGCCTATTTTTTTCAAGCCTTATTCAATCACAAGTTCTGGGTAAAGTGGAAAAGCCTCAAGAAGCTCTTTCACTTGCCCTCTGCTCTGAGCCAAGGCCCTTTCTTCTGTATGAACTAAAGACTGGCTCGCTGCTTGCGTTTTAACATCTATACCAGCTTTTGTAGCTATTAAAATATCTGTGATCATATTTGCAATTATTACCATTTCCTGCTGTTTCATGCCAAGTGTTGTCATAGCAGCTGTTCCAAGTCTCACCCCTGATGTATACCACGGACCATTTTTATCAAAAGGGATCATATTACGATTTGCCGTAATAAACGCTTCTCTTAATGCTTTTTCTGCTTGGCGCCCATTTAATCCAAAACTTGTCGCGACATCTATCACAATTAAATGATTATCTGTTCCACCAGAAAAAAGTTTAACTTTACGTTTTAAAAATTGATCTGCCATTGCTTTTGCATTAACAATTACCTGACGAGCATAAGTCTTAAACTCAGGCTTTATCGCTTCCTGAAAAGCTACTGCCTTTGCAGCCATTACATGGGGTAAAGGACCACCAAGCACAAAAGGGCACCCCTTATCAACAGATTCTTTATAAGCATTTTTACAAAGGACAAACCCTCCCCTAGGACCACGGAGCGTTTTATGTGATGTTGAAGACACTATATCACAATAAGGAACTGGGTGATAATCTCCTGTGATAGCCCCCCCCGCTACAAGACCTGAAAAATGAGCAATATCTCCCATTAAAACAGCCCCTACAGAATCAGCAATTTCACGAAGCTTAGCAAAATTTATTAACCTTGGATAGGCGGAGTACCCCCCAATAAGAAGCATCGGTTTTTCTTTTTTCACCTGCTCTGCTAATTGCCCATAATCGAGCATTTCAGTTACAGGATCTACATGGTAGGAGACTGATTTAAAAATTTTCGAAGAAATATTCATCCTATACCCATGAGTAAGATGCCCACCCGAACTCAAAGAG
>JBAWWQ010000316.1:0-1685 GCA_037146655.1 Chlamydiota bacterium
GTTCTAGGATCAACGGCATTAGAAGATAAAGGACTGCTAGGTGGCCTTGGATCTATTACAGAAGAGGTGATGAAAAAATCAACTTGTCCAGTGATTATAGCGTGTGGCACAAGCGCTTTAAAAAAAGCCCCCTCAACTTCTTAAGAAAAACAAAGAATTATAAATGATTTGTTTTTAAGATCTTAAATCAAAACTATCGTTAATAGTAAAGGTGTGCTGTGGAAAACTTACCTAAATGTGCAAAGTGTGGTTCAGAATATACTTATGAAGATAGAAATCTTTATATTTGTCCAGAGTGTAGTTATGAATGGCCGATCAATGCAGAACCCGAAGCTCCTAAGCCAGATGTTGCAGTAAAAGATGCGCACGGAAATATTTTGTCAGATGGCGATAGCGTTACAATTATTAAAGATATCAAGGTTAAGGGATCATCATCGGTGATTAAAGTCGGTCTTAAAGTAAAAAATATCCGATTAGTGGAAGCTGTCGATGGTCATAATATTGATGCCAAAGTTCCAGGCTTTGGTGCAATGATGCTAAAGTCGGAATTTGTGAAAAAATCCAATTAGATCTTATAAAAGATCTTTATTCAGAGGTAGTTGTTTCTTTTGCCACCCAGGATAAATAAGATGGGCTGCCATTTGTAATATCGACTTGCAAAATCTCTGGAATATCATAAGTGCAATGCGTTTGAATATAGCTAACCACATTTTTAAAATGCTTGTGCACAGTCTTAAGAATAACTTTCACTTCTGTGCTTGCTTCAATTTTCCCTTCCCATCGATAAATCGATTCGATTTCTGGAAAGATGGAAGCACAAGCTATTAATTGCTTATTTAATAGCTCGTGAATAATTTTTTTAGCCTCATCTTTATCACGACAAGTCCAAAAAACATAGATCATATTTGCTTTCATTTATTGTTTTTGAAACTTTGTTTGGTTTGCATCGATATAATTATGAAAATCTGTAAAAAATGCATTAGTACTAATTGTAGTTGGATCATCTGTCCAAAAAAACGGATCCCCAAATTCACTGACTGTATACTTGGCTTGTGATAGCATGGTAAGATAAATAAATGCAGCGGCCTGCCCATTAGTAAGACCTTTTGGAATAGCATACTGCTCTCCTGCACTACTTGCTGGGTTTGTATAGTCAATGCTATCATAAAACCCTATATGCATTAAAGAAGGCTCTTTAATATAGGTTAACCACTGATCTATTCCCCATGTAGCGTTACTTGCATCAAGATAGTACTGGTTAGTGGAATAAAGCATTAAATTTACCCCATCAAACATAGTAGAGAAATTTGTAAAAAGAGGGGATAAAGGAGAGCCAGAACCAGGACCTTGAGCAATGCCTCCTTCCACTGTAAGAATAGACTGTTTACCAGCCTTTTTTAGTAGGGTGTGTAGCTGATTAAAAAAGGATACAACAGTTGCAGCTGTATTTCCCTGCATAATCACGGGACTTTCTATATCAAAATCGACTGATGCAAAATTATAAGTTTGAAGAAATGTGGCTAATTGCTGTGCTTGAGTAGCTACTGGAACTTTTGATAAAGTCATATCAGACAACATAGAGTCAGCACCACCAAAAGAAAGATCTACAGAAATTCCACTCTGAGTTGCCATATTAGACTTCTTGCATAACTAAAAATTTTAGTGTTAAATGCTCCTTTTTTTAA
>JBAWWQ010000317.1:0-1665 GCA_037146655.1 Chlamydiota bacterium
AGCACGTGCAGAAGGAAAGGATTACATTGTTGAAGATGGAGATGTTATTCTCTTCTTCCATAACTAAACATTGTTAACCTCAAAAAATGCTAACGATTGACGCTCTGGATCAAATGGTGTAACACAAGGGATAGCTCTTCCAAGAGGTCTCTCTACTCCATAATAATCCATTAAATATTGCTTAATTTTACTAGCTGGATAACATGACCCTGACCAAGGATCACACACTACTACGTCTGATTTCCAAGATGTATAATCGAGCTCAACTGTTTGATCTTTTTTAAAAACCCATCTATTTATAAATGTAACAACTGCATCGACAGCTCCAGACCCTCTATCAGAAGTTTTGAAATCCTCAGATCCAATTACTAAAAAAAGATGATCTCCATTAACAATCTGCACTAATTCTACTTTTTTATCAGGAAATGCACCACGCACATACTCATAACCAACGCAAGCCATTTCAAAACAATTGCCTATTCCGCTTGCCTTTGCTAATGTAATCAAGCTATGAGGATTCATCCTTAAAGTTGTTTGATCCATAGACTCGAATCTATTCTTTCGAAAATCTAAACAAATTTTACTAATCACATCTTCAAGTTGTTGTTCAGCAGCTCTGCTTCTTTTACTATTAAAATCATCCTCATCTTCACAACGTCTTTTTTCAACCACAGACCTTCTTGAGCTTTTTCTTCGCTTTGTAACCTCCTCAAGTTCTTTTAATGTAATCGCTCTTTGCATATGATTGCCAGAATAAGGGATTATTTGTTGAGTATGATTTATAGCTTCCACCCCAATAAATAAATTCTCTTTTAAAGCACTATTTTCTTTTAAATCCTCCTGAAGGGGTATTGCTACTCGGCCACCATCGAGAAACATCACTGGGACAATCTTTGCGTTATAAGTTTGACTCCGACTACATCCTGAAGCAATAAAAAACTCTCCCTCAGATGCAACAGCTCTTACCTTGCCATCTGTAATATCTTGAGTATCATACACAGAAGAAGCTATAACAAAAGAATCTAAAACAGGCCGATTATCATCAGCATGTGTCGATAATAAACTCATAATTACCTCATCAACTTTATTTAAAATAATAATTTTATAAAAATATTAATTTAATAAAAACATTTTTAATTGATTTTGGTTTGTTATAAAACCTTAATTATTTGATGATTAGCGTTTAATAGCGAAACAAAAATTTGTATGTGTACATCTAAGATAATCCTTCTATAGAGTATTATCCTAAAAATAGTTGTATTAAAATTTTGCTCTAATGGCTTATATGTTTAGCTAAAAACGTTAAAGCTGAAACTATCCTTGCTGACAATAGGATATCTGAGTGAATGCTTTCTTTTATGAATCTGCTATTTTTGAATGATAAAAATTTCAATTTTCAATCCAGATGCTCTAATCGCATTTTATACAAGTGTAGCAAGATCCTTTTATAAGGTCTCATCTTCAAAATTACACTTAAACAACTTAAGAGATTGATACGATGGATCAAAAGGGGCTACAATAGGGATACTTATCTCAGTTGAACAATCCACTGTTTTTAAATCCATTAAAAATTGATCTATTTTAACTGCTGGATAACAAGCTCCTGACCAAGGATCACAAACCACAGCACCAAGCCCCCAAGATTTATAGTCAGAAGACTCTACT
>JBAWWQ010000318.1:0-1657 GCA_037146655.1 Chlamydiota bacterium
AAAAATTATTTAATCCGATCGGATTTTAGTTTTCTTATTTTTATTTATTTTTTAACTTAAAGGGCATGCTTATATTTAATTTTTTATTTCTTAAACAAAACCAAATTTTTCTTTCTATTAGTTCTTTTTAATAGTTAAACAAATTATATATACACTGTAACATAAAAAATAAAACAAAAATTTATTCAAGATTCATCAAAACATTTAAATATGTCATTCAACTCTTTCCAAGTGATCGTCATCTGTTCCGCGCTAACCACTTCGATAGTTGGATCACAAAACTTGATAACCCGATCCAAAATGGAATGATTAATAATCTGATCTTGTTTGAAACCTAAATCTTCAGGTGATGAGGTGCGTCTCGACAAGCGATCACATCTAACATTATTCACACCTGCTATATGGATCTGATCTTCGATTATGATATTATTATGTAAGACTGTTGTTGTGAGAACAAGTGATGCCCGTCTGCATAATACACTTTTATAATTTTCAGTCATTCCCCATTTTAAAGATGACTTATTATCTCCTCGAATTACCACACTTGTATTTCTGATTCCTAAAAGACTAAGTGCTACCATCCCTAGTAATACTCCGATGAACTCTACTGTGTTCTGATATTTTGATTGTGACTTCAGATCATAATCAAAATCCAACTGTATGACCTTCCACTCTCTTTCCTCTTTGTTCCTATTCAATTCGAATAAGATTATCCCCACCCCTGTCAAAGAGGCATCATATTCCACTACATATGATGGTTCAAAATGAACAAACGAATTAAGATCTCGCTTATATGTAATTGGATTGACTTTGAGGAAGATGAAGAAAATTCGCCACAGTTGAATAGTACTGACTGCTTCTTCTGATAATTTTATCTTTACATGCTTGTTCGTATAATGTCGTATGCAACTATACAAAGCACGGGTAAAGGGTCGCAATTGTCTACAGACGAGAGAATACCGTGCCGCCCATGAAGCAACTTTTTGAAGCTCTTCTAAAGTAACTGGAGAAGTTTCATCTAAAGTAACTAGTCCATAAAAGGTTTTCAACATGTTCTTTCGAGCGATACCTACTTTTTTGGTATCCAAGCAAATATTCCATCCAATAACATCAAGCGACCTCCCAGACATTGTTTTTTCTTTTTCAACTGCTGAGGGTCCTAAAAGTCCTTCACAATATTCAGAAGCAGTATTTTGTTCGTCATCAACCTCGGACTGATGACTAATCGAGATAATATCGTCCACGTACACCCGACAAACTCCTTTTATTACTTCTTTAAGGTTTCTGCACAAAACTCTTGATATAACGTCAAAACAACCAGGCATTCCTGTATACCCAAACATTCCAGTATGATGCATCACAGTGAGGTTGTTAGTTAATTCAAAAGATAAAAGGGGGACATCCGTAGGACGAACATACAATAAAGTAAACGCTCCCTTGAGGTCCATCTTCCATAAGATAGCATTTTCCCACCCTATCCTTTCAGCTTCTTGATAAATCATTCGAGATATCTCCACGATAGTAGGATGGTGGATAGTTCCAAAATTTTCATCAAACATTTCCTTAACCTCGTGGGAGTTTAAGGGTGTTCCACTCTCTGTAGCTGAGGTATCACCAATTAATCTTCCTTGCGGTTTCCCAAACTTCGTTGTCCAAG
>JBAWWQ010000319.1:0-1655 GCA_037146655.1 Chlamydiota bacterium
GCTTAGAAATATTGGTGGGAGATTTTACCTCTATCGTGTTTCCTCAAAGTGGAACAAGGAAAAAAAAGTAACTCAAAAAATTACACATGAATTGATCGGGCGAATTACCGAAGAAGATGGACTCATCCCAAAAGGAACAAAAAAACACAAAGAAGAAAAGTCTACATTTTCTATAGCGTCTTTGGCAAAGATTAGCACCAGAGAATCTGGAGCTAGCAATTACCTAACAAGTATTTCGGGAGATATTTTGTCAGGACTTTGCAAGCATTTTCCAGATCATTTTCGTGAAATCTATGCACTAGCTCTAGGCCGACTATTACATCAGTCGCCTCTTAAAAATATGAGCTTTCTTTATGAGAGTTCGATGCTAAGTGAGCAGTTTAAAGATTTGGATTTAACAAAGAACAATCTAACTACATTTATGCGAGAGCTTGGAAGTGATCGCACTGCAATAGCGGATTTTATGCAGGATTTTGTTCAAGGCACTAATAATATAGTTTTTGATACGACTCATTCCATTTCCCAGTCAGGAAAAATGCAACTAAACCAGGTAGGCTATAATTCTACAGGTTCATACGAACCTCAGGTAAATTTATTCTATATGTTCGCCACTGAACAACAAATGCCCGCCTACTATCGAATTTTCCCAGGTAATATTAGCGGCATGAAAGCGCTTAAACTGACTATTAAAGAGGCCGGAATTAAAGATGCTTGCATGGTCGGAGATAAAGGATTTTCTTCAGATGACAATATGAATATGTTTGACGAAGAGGATCTTCAGTATGTTCTGCCGCTAAAACGAAATAGCCGATTTGTAAGGTACGACAGACTTACAACAAGAGAATATGATCAGGCATTTGATGGACATTTTATGCATCATAACCGGCCGATTTTCTACTATAAATATATCTATTCAGAAAAGAAAAATGAACAGATCAAAGAGCGGAATATAGTTGTCTTTCATGACCCAAGACTTCGCAATGAAGAAGAAGCTTCCTATTTGCGCCGAACAGAAAACGAAAACCCCGACTACACGATGGATGGCTTCAAAGAGAAGCAAATAGCCTTTGGGACTATGGCCATGATTTATAGTTTAAAAAGTACCGAAATCGACAAAGATGGAAATCCGGTGGAAGTATCAGCCCAAAAAATCTATGAAAAATATAAATCAAGAATGGAAGTCGAAACAGTCTTTGATACTTACAAAAATCTTCTTCAAGCAGACAGATCCTACATGCAGTCTGACGAAGCATTTGAGGCTTGGGTCTTCCTCAATCATATAGCCATCATGCTCTATTACAAGATTTTCAATGTCATCAAGGACAAAAACAAACTAGGAAAGCTGTCCCCCAAGGACCTTCTCATGAGGTTAACGCGAGTGACTAAAATTCGAATTGGCGCCGAGTGGGTTACTGCCGAGGTTCCCCGCTCGTCACAGATCATTTTCAAAGAATTAGGAATTACTGTTACGTAAGTTGTCTAGGAAGTTAGGGTTTAAATAATTAAGAAAAAGTCAATTTATTTCTAGTCTTAGTAAAAGACAAGCAGCTTCCTTGCGAAGCCCTTGGATTCAATAAAGGGTGCTAACTATAAAAATTCGGTAACCATTCAGCATAATTATTTTCAATTTATTTCATTTTTTTCTTGACACGTTT
>JBAWWQ010000320.1:0-1649 GCA_037146655.1 Chlamydiota bacterium
GTTTATATCGATGAGATAGACAAACTACGTAAAACAACAGGTAACGTCTCCATTACACGTGACGTGTCTGGCGAGGGTGTACAACAAGCTCTACTTAAAATCGTAGAAGGAACTATTGCAAATGTCCCCCCAAAAGGAGGGCGCAAACATCCTAACCAAGAGTACATCAAAGTCAATACTCAAAACATCTTGTTTATTGCAGGTGGTGCTTTTGTTCATCTAGATAAAATTATTGCAAAAAGACTAGGTAAAGGTGTTATCGGTTTTGAACAAACAAACCGAGAAATCGACCCAACAGAAATTAGCTATCTTCTTTCTAAAGTAGAAATCGAAGATCTTGTCTCATTTGGTTTGATCCCAGAGTTTGTAGGACGCTTTAACAGCATAGCCAATTTTAACGAACTTAGCTTAGATGATTTAATCGAAATTCTTACAAAGCCTAAAAACGCTATCATCAAACAGTATCAAATGCTTTTTGAAGAAGACAACGTTCAGCTTTTCTTTACTGAAGGAGCTCTGCGCGCAATTGCTGGTAAAGCGAAAGAAGCAGGAACAGGGGCCAGGGCTCTTAGAATGATTGTAGAAAATCTTCTTTTAGACCTTATGTATACCGTCCCTTCCGATCCTACCGTTACAGAAGTAACGATAGAAGAAGGCTGTATTACAGAAGGCGCTCAGCCAACGATTAAGCGCTCTTCTCAAAACACTGGGTCTTAAGCAAAAAAAAGAGGAAGACTTGCGTCTTCCTCCCCGGCATAACAATAACCCAATACAACTGAGATGCCTAATAATCTAATTAGCACTTAACTTTTGTTTATAGCAATTAGTTTTATTGCGCAAATGTTTTGTTTATTAAACAAACCTTCTTAGATATTGTTATTAAGAAGTTGAAGTTGGGGTAGCAGAAACAGCTTTTTGGTAAGCTGGTATAAGAGCATCATCTCTCCGAGCTCCGACTGCATCAGCGTCATTCACTGCATAACCATGGATAGAGATGGTTTTAAGCTCAGTGTCAGGATGAGCCAGCATAAAATCAGAGACAGCTTTTACAGCAACCTCTGCTGATTTATTCATATCTCCACCAAAAATACCTGTACTAATTGATGGAAAAGCAATGCTTGTTTTCCCCTGCTTATGGGCAAGCTCTAAACTGTTACGATAACAATTATAGAGTTTAGTTTCATAATCCGGATCATCGCTCTGTGGTCCCGCTACAACAATGACATTAGTTATCGTAGAGTTAACTTTAGTAGCTAGGTCTCCAGATGAAAGCATCGTTGCATACCCTTCAGGGTAGTTCTGCTGATAAGCTTTTGATAGTTTTGTATGTTCGCTTGCATATGCTTGACCTCCTTTTTCATGGATCAGTCCGTCAATTCCTCCACCCTTTGTAAGCTGAGTATTTGCAGCATTCACAATCACTTGAGCATTAATATCTAAGATCGAGTCTCGACGGATTTGAAAATTAAAGTCTTTTGGGGTATTTGGAATAGTAATATTAATCACATCAACCACTTGAGTCGAAGGTGCTGTGCTGCTATCCAGCGCAAAGCGCTTATCCTCACATGAATATCTGGTCTTATCTTGTAATGCCCTGACCTTGCCCCAATCTTTAGTCCATTTTTAAATAGAAGTTCCAGTTAACTCCA
>JBAWWQ010000321.1:0-1644 GCA_037146655.1 Chlamydiota bacterium
GGTATAAGGAAGCTTTTTTCTTAAGGATTTACAAAATTTAGAGCCTCTATGTATCAATGTCCATTTAAAGAAATTCTCTTGCAAGAAGGAGAGCGATTAATCCAAGAGGGGTGCGTTCAGCAAATTCTTTTTTCAGAAGGAACCTATCAAGTAGAGGTTGTAGATGCAAAAGAAGAGGACTCATTATGGCCATTTTTACAAATCGATGATACGGGGCATTTGTTAGATTATTTTTGTACATGTGAAGAAGCGGAGAAATTTGGTCAATGTGCACATTTAGCAGCAGCTTTTTTAAAAATTTTTCATGGAAAGCTTCAGCCTCTTCATCTAAGGTTTAGGTATTCTTTATGGAATATTCTTATGCAGATAGGGGCTAAGAGGCATGGATATGATGTAAGCTGTTTGCGACCTTTAAAAGAGAGAGGGTATTACGCAGAGTCTTTAAGCAAAAAGAAACTATTTATGATTACTCCTCTGACAAAAAAAGGGGAAAAACAGCTTAATGAAATTGTTTTGAATAGAGTTCTTCAAACAGAAGAAACTTCTTTAAAATTTTCTAATTTATCTTTGGAGGAGCTTTCTTTATGGCGAGAGGGAAAACCTAGCCATCTTTTACAGTATGAGCTTTCTTTTTGGTCTGATCTTGCTAAATGGCTTATGGTATTAGATGAGCAAGGGCTTGCTTATCAGATCGATTTTTATCCTGCTAAAAAGAGTTTGCCTAAAGAGCTTACTATAAGCTTTCGAGAGGTAAGTGTATCGTTTTATATTGCTGAAGTAAATTGGGAAGAAATTATACCTGCTTTAGTTTCTAAAAAAACACCTATACCTATTTATCCGTATCAAAATTTAATTTTCGATCAAATTTTTTATGATGAAAAAAAGAAGGTTTTTTTCATTCATACACATCAAGTGGAAAATGGTTTTTTTCCTTTATTAAAAGAGGATGACAAGTCACAGGTGTTAGGGGGGTGGATTTTTCATCCGGATGTGGGTTTTTATGCAAGAGAGGTAAGTCCGTTGCTTAAGCAACATGAAATTGGTACTAAGCTTGTGAGTGAAATGTTGATGAAACACCCTATGCTTTTGCAGCAGTATCTTGTGAATACAAAAATCTGTTTAGAAATGAGTTTAGTGTCTTATCAACTTTATTTTGATCAAAACCATAATTTTCATATTGAAGCTTATCTTTTTGATAAGGGGGATTTACAAAGGGAGCATTCAGCTCAATTTGGTTCATGGATTTTTGTGCAGGATCAAGGGTTTTATCAGTTAAGTGGGATGCTATTTCATGAAATACACAAAGTCATTGCCAAAGAGCAGCTTAGTGCATTTGTTTCTCAATATAAGATGTGGCTCAATCAGCATGAAGGATTTCAAACACATTTAACGCACATTGAATGTTATTTAACCTATGGTGTTAATCATGCTCAGGAGCTTTATTTTTATCAGCACAGTGAGCCTTTGCAGGGGTTGACAGGTATTTTGGATTTGGAGCAGTGGGTGTATATTGAAGGCAGAGGTTTTTATGAAAAAGCTTCTAGCAAGGTTTCTCAAGTTGTTGTACCAGGTTTAAGACTGTTTAGGGAAGATGTTTCTTCTTTTATTAAAACACATGAAGAAGAACTTGAAATGGTTGAGGGT
>JBAWWQ010000322.1:0-1633 GCA_037146655.1 Chlamydiota bacterium
GTTTTTATTTATTTTTAATAAAAGAAAAATAAATAGCTTCATCATTTACAACTAAGTTAATTTATGAATCACACCTTTATAGAAAAACATAGACTTTTATACGCCAGCATCATTTTTGCCCTTGCCTCTCTTTTTCTTTTTTTTGAAATGGCACTGCAAGTATCTCCTAGCATTATGACCAACCAACTGATGTCAGAATTCAATATCCATGCAGCCACCCTAGGTATCATGGCTTCTTGCTATTTTTACAGCTACACCCTCATGCAAATTCCTTCAGGTCTTCTTTATGACCATTTTGGCCCAAGACTCCTCATTAGCTTATCTTGCTTTGTCTGCTCTTTAGGTGCTTTATTTTTTGGACTAAGTCATTCTGTTGTGTTTTTAGCGATAGGAAGATTTTTATTAGGTGTTGGATCCGCTTTCGCTTTCGTAGGAGTTCTTACCATATCCGCAAGATGGTTCGCTCCAGCTCTATTTGCACTGTTTGTAGGAATTACACAATTTCTTTCTGGCATAGGCGCTGTCGCTGGCTCCCTTCCTTTAGCCTATGCAGTCGATCATTATGGCTGGCGCCATACAATAACATTTTTGGGATGCTTAGGGTTTATTATAGCACTTTTATGTGCGCTTTTTATCAGAAATAGACCCCCTCAAGAAGCAGAAATCCACGAAGACCACTATCGCTTAGGTATCAAAAAGAGCTTTAAAGAAGTCTTAAAACAAGGACAGACGTGGAGCCTTGCTGTATATTCTTTTTCCAATTGGGCTCCTGCACTTATTTTCCCAGCTTTATGGGGAGTCCCCTACCTTATGGTAAAATACCAAATCACAAACACACAAGCAGCTTTTGCTACATCTATGGTTTGGATCGGCGTAGCCATATTCAGCCCTATACTCGGATGGGCTTCAGATAAACTCCAAAGAAGAAAAAGCTTATTAACTTTTTGTACAGCTTTAGGACTCTTATCCTCTTTAATTCTTCTATTTACTCCCAATCTTTCCTTTATCTCGATTTATATTTTGCTACTACTACTTGGCGGCGCTTCCTCAGGAAATCTCTTATGCTTCGCAGTTGCTAAAGACAACAACCGTCCATCTGTTACCTCTACAGCTATGGGATTTAATAATATGGCAGTTGTGTTAGGTGGAGCTGTATTTCAACCCATCGTAGGTGCTATCTTATCTAAATCATGGGATGGAATCACCTCTCATGGCCTACCTGTTTACACAGCAGATAACTATACACTAGCACTACTAACAGTCCCTTTTTGTTATTTACTAGGACTTGTCACTACAGTGTTTTTTATTAAAGAAACATTTTGCAAACAAAAATACGATAGCTATTCCGATCAACTCCAATAACTAGCGTGTCCTTTATGAAAATTTCATCATTGTATAGACAAAAAAACAATATGATTTACTTAAAAACTTCATGGCTATGTTTACTGATTTTTGTCATAATAATGACTATCCCGAAGAATTTATAAATACTCCAGAATGGAATAACATTACGAAGTTGGCACAAGAAGTCTTAATAGCATTCAATTATCAAAAGGACATCCATTGACATCCTCCTCTCCCTAAAGGACTGACTATTACCCATAAATTTTTATTTTGATAGAGTATTCACCTC
>JBAWWQ010000323.1:0-1602 GCA_037146655.1 Chlamydiota bacterium
AATATTGCTTTAATTCAAAAAAATCTATGTCCTCTATCTTTTGTAGACGTTCCTGAAGAACTTTATATAAGTGGCCTGCTTGGTATCTACGAACTTAACCGTATCGAATTACTACGGGATGTCTTTGTATGGGCTTATGAGCGTTCCAGCTCTCTTTACTCAGCAGCACGTCAAAAGCTAGGCGAACCTGATCTGTTTCGCTTAGAACATCGAGACCTCATCATCTCAACAATAAAAGAAATCGTTCGCAAATGCATGAACAAACAATCAGCTGTCGCTTTTATTAAAAAAACAGCTCTGACAACCCTACCCAAAAATAATCATGCAAAATTTATACAGGTTATTGAAAAACAACTTATGGGTCTACATAAGGGGAATATTGCTAGGTTCAAATTAAAACTCTCAGAATATGATACCTGGATAAAACCGTGGTGTTAAAAACTAATTAAAAAAAAATAATTTACATTTAATGCAATTATAAGTTGTCGACAATTAACCATTTTTTACGTATAATTTACGAAAATAAATTAAAGAAAAAATAAATAATGTCTAGTATTTTACACGTACATGGAGATAAGCGCACAACAACAACAACTCCAATCGAAGATGCTAAAGCATTTCCTCTTTTAACGTTGCCAACAGAAATTCTTTTAAAAATATTTAGTTATCTAAAGCGAGAGGATTTAACCCAAGTTAAATCCTGCAATAACAAATCTAGATCTATCGTACAGCAATCTACTTTTAATCAATTTAAAATATCCTATAACGATCTTCTCAAAAATCTTTCATTGTATCTTACTAATGACGACAACGCTTTATTACAAAAAAATTTTACAAGTTTTAATCAAAAAGCTTATGCATCCATCGGATACCAAATTGGTATTACTCTCCCATTTGACACAAGCAAAGAGAGAGAAACTCTTAGATTAACTCTCATTGAACGTTTAGCTAAATCAAATAAAGCTTTTAACCCTGACTCCCCTGATTGCTTATACATAGTAGCAAGGGATGAATTCTCCGATAGAGCGATGGTATGGAAAAACGCCATTGCTTTACCACATGAATTTAGTGAAATATTGATATGCGCTAGTGCTCTATATTTCTTTTCTGTTCATTGTAACAATCCCAACAATAGCATCCAAAACAAGATTGAATTAACAAAAATCCTTGGACTTTCTTACATATCACCTACTTACCCCATAGTTTTAGTAAGAGATTATCACACACTTATCCTTAAAAATATAAAAGCAGCACTGAGCGAGCAAAATTATTGTATTGCAGTACTTAATACCTTACTTTTAAATACGGATCGTCCTGCATTTTTTTGTACTGCTATTGAAGCTTACTTAGCGTCTAATCAATACGATTACAATACCGCTAAAGCACTTATCCAAGCGGATGATCCTAAGAAACATTCTTTAGCAGTTCAAACCTGGATCTTTGAAAAGCAAATACACCATTTTGAAGGATCCTTTGCAGAAAAATGGGATCAAACTTTTCAGCGGTATTTTACTGATTTAGATGAAACAGATCGAAGCATACTCGAAGCGTCTTTATCTTTATCCTACATAAGTCATAGACAATTTGAAGATCTATTAACAG
>JBAWWQ010000324.1:0-1595 GCA_037146655.1 Chlamydiota bacterium
TGTTAGCGTTAAGTAGAAATGTCACTGTTTAGAATTAAGTTAAAATGTCACTTATTGGAGATGGTGTGACATTGTTAATTTACTTACCTCTTCATTATATCAATAAATTATTTTAATAATCAGCAAAAATCACTTTCTAGACTGATTTAAGGGGTGTTTGAGGGGAGAGTCCCCTCAAGATCCTTTACTATATAATTTCTAGAGAGCCCAACGCAGGCGGGAGCAAAAGAGAACTTTCTCTTTTGTTTTATACACACACTAACTCTGAATGCTTTTTAGAGTACCCTCTTGGACCACGTTTCCATGGATGCTTCTTAGTAGGTTTGCCTCGCTTTCTCTCTTTTAAAGTGGCTATAAGTTCTTTTGCAGAGACTACTTCTGTTCTAGCTTCCATTTTATGAAAAGCAGTAGCATGTAATCTCTTACCCTTATATTCAATTCTAATTTCTCCACTATGAGATTCTAAAATCGTTACATGAGCATTTCTAAGGGTATATTCCTTCTTTTCCTCGACAACAATTTGATAAAGAACATTTTTATATTGCAGAGTCAGGTTTTTAGAAAGATGCCTTGAATCTTTAATACAAAAAATTCTATCTAATTGCTGTGTAGATAAAAGTGGTTTGTGTGCGTTGCCAGGATCTTTTGGTACTTTTGCAAATTTTTGGTTAAACCTTTCTAGGAATGATGGGAGAAAAGCATTAGCAGCTTCGATATCGCAGATCTTAGCTAATCGCATTGCTTTTACTAAACGATTTTGAAAGTCTCGATTTTTTCTTTCAACGCGCCCTTTTGCTTGAGGTGAGTTTGCACAAATCAGCTCTATATCTAGCTCTTTCATAGCTCTTCCAAACTGGGTCAATCCATCGCCACTTAAAGCTCCTTCTCTATTCACTCGAAATACTGAGTGTTTATCTGGATAAAAAGCTTCAGGCCGTCCATGCTGAAGAATATACTCTTCAGTAGCCCGAAAGTAATCCCAGAGATTTTCTGACTTCACAAACTTTAAGTGCATAGTTTCACTCGTGGCATCGTCTACATATACAAGTAAGCTACAACGAGGGCCTCTTCCTTCAAACCAATCATGTTCTGATCCATCTAGCTGAATAAGCTCTCCTTTCCTCTCTCTTCTGGGTCTTAGGCGATGGATTTTCTTTTTAGATACCTCATTAGGACGCCATAGACCATTTTGGATCATAATAGATCGGACAGAGCTTATAGAAACGCTTAAGGCTTGGTTCTCAGCTAGGTATTCGTGAGTTAATGTTGGTCCAAAATCCCGATGATCCTCTTGGCTCAAAAAAGCCAAAACTAGCTCTTTTTGAGCCTGAGGGACCTGATTATTGCTCGGAATACCTACTTTTTTAGACATTAGTCCCTTAGGACCCTCTTTGTTAAATTTGTTTTTTAATCTTATAGCCTGTCTAACGCTAACCCCTAGACGCTCAGCTAGTTTAGTGTTGCTGTGTCTTTTTTTGCCGGCTTCTTGCAAAACAAATAACCGATCTAACTCTTTATTACTCATAGTGATACGTCCTCCCATTAAAACCTCTCCTCTTTGGTTATCAATAACTTATGATTACCACAAGAGTGAC
>JBAWWQ010000325.1:0-1593 GCA_037146655.1 Chlamydiota bacterium
TTTCAGACCCTTCGGACCCAGCGGTTGATGCATCCCGATAGACATTGAAGATAGAGGACTACACGATGACTTATGGAGTGATGCCTGATAACGAATCACAGGATTTCACTGAAAGGGAGTAATCACTCACACAGGCTATCGTAGGTACTGATCGTGCGATTGTTGTCAACTCTGATTCCGAATAAAGTTTAAAACAGGACGGCGTCTTATTATTGCAGAGAGGAACCTTGGAAAAGCTTGGCGATAGGTCAGAGCAAGTATAAACAAGTAAGTAGCACCAAAAAGCGTAGAGTAGATTATGTCGTGACTGCCGGGCACATAACCGGGTAAGTAAACTCAATCAATATCTCTTTAGCGCTACACAAATAGACCTAATTGCTAGGAATGTGCACCTTCTAGAAACCAATCGAAGGTGCTCTAAAAACGATAGAGATAGACAAACTCTGACGATGAGGGCTTCGCTCTGAATAACCGCTTCGATGAATGGAACAAAAAGAAGAAAGAATTCGCAAACCTCATGGCTTCTTTTGCTGGCATCAACTCGTCAATCTTGGGCATAGGCACTCCGTAAAGGCACGCTTCTTATATACTAGGTCGTCAGCCAGTCATAGAGAATACGGTTAGAGAGGGGTTGTCGGTTGTTAGCGGAAGTATCGGCGCAAACGCGGGAAATAGCTACGCCGACTGGGGTGACGAAAGCGAATGACATTTTTACTGTAAAAATTCCTTTTAAATATTCAAAACCACCTGTTCTATTTACAAAAAAATGTTTTTGAACTTCTTCATTTGTAAAACTACCCTTTTTTTCCAACTCTTCAAATATAGCAACCAATGCTTTATAATTATCTTGCATTGCTTTACCTTGAGTTGTTGGAACCAATTTTCCACCAGATTTTTCAACAAAATCAGGATTTAATTCTTGAAGATGATTCATGTTCCCTGGGTTAAATGGTTTTCCATTAATAGAATATCTCCTTGGATCCAATAATCCACCTATTCTTTTATCTCCTACATAAACATAAATTCCCTTGCCTTTATTTTTTTCAGAAATTAAACCACTGGTTACTTTTACATTTGAATTAGTTATTTCTTTACCATCTTTATCATGTGGATTTGTTACTGTTCCAGCGTCATTATAGTCTTCAAGCTTAATTGTTGCTTCATTATAAATTTCAACTTGAGACATTTCTCTCAATTCAGTTTTTTCTTCCTTTGAAAGAAATTTAGTAAACATTGTTGTAAATTTACTAACAGCATCAACTATTTTTTTAGTTGGTGACTGTTTTTCATTATCAATTAACTCTTGTAATTTATTTATTTTAGAATTATTTGATGTAATTTCTTTTTCTACATTGGATATTGTATTGTTTAGATGTTCTTCAATAGCAGATCCTTTTATTGCAAGTTTTTTAGCCTCTTTACTGTAGGACTCTAAAGATTTGTTTATCCTTTTTAAATGCTCAATTATCTCTTTATTAGATTTTTTAGCAGGCAAATCTTTTATTAGCTCATTATATTTAACCTTGAAATCTGATTTTAATTTAGTTGCTGTTGGAAAATCAACATCTGGAACTAAGTCATCAAATGATGAAT
>JBAWWQ010000326.1:0-1583 GCA_037146655.1 Chlamydiota bacterium
GATTTGTGGCTGTTGCCAAGCGCCTTTAACTACCCGTGTAAAAGAGGATTTTTCTGTTATTCAAGTGAAAAAATGTCAGCATTATATGCATTATGAGTGTTTTTATGATGAAAACAAAACGCATGTGAAGGTTGATGGGGCTGTCCGAAAAGTTTTATGTCCACAGTGTCAAGATGAAATTGTGTATGGCAATAAAAATAGTACTGCAAAAGAGCTTGTAGGGGATCGCGTTCGTAAGATTGATTTGAGTTTTACAGATGCTAAAAATATTGCAAAATGGGTTGTAGGAGCTTCAGTAGCAAGTGTCGTGACGATTTTATCACTAGCTATGTTTACATCTATAGGCTCTTTTTTTGTAGGAGCTGCTGTAGGAGGATTTTTAGGGTATAAATCTGCCAGATTTGTAGGGCGCTATTTTACGATTCCGGCAGAAGTCATGTAATTATTTAGGCTGTGTTGTAAAATGCAGTGCATATTGAGATTTTCCACAAAATCCTTTATTGGAAGAACAATTTTCTATTTCAACTCTCATGATGTAGTGATCGCTTTCTAATGTGTAGCTACCATCTTCTTCTTTTTTAAGGGTGAAGGCGCTGCGATAGTCTTTTTCTCTAAATTCAGCAAATTCTTTACTTTGAAAAATTTGATTGCATTGCTCTTGTTCTGTATACCAAGGTGCTATGGCCTGATAGCGATTAGTATGTATAGAGCCTAAAGAAAAGTTTTGGTCTATAGAGTTTATAGATTCGCAATTTAATTCCATAATAATACCTCGTGTTAGTTTTTTAATAAAAACACAACACATAATAAGTGATTGCAATTTGCTAATCAACTATGAACTATTTATTAGTCTTTTTGCATATTATATTATAATATAAATATTATTTTAAATCAGGAATTTTTTTTCATTTAATAAGATGTTTTTTTATCTTCGATTAAGGTATGATTTCTCCTTAAGTTTTCATGACCCATCTTTTGTTTTTAAAGGAATATATGACAAAGCCTGTGAAGATAGCCTTAGTAGGAAGGCCCAATGTAGGAAAATCGGCATTATTTAACCGTATTGTTGGTAAAAGAATTTCTATTGTTGACGAACAAGAGGGCGTAACAAGGGATCGATTGTATGCAAAAACGGAAGTTTTTGGAACAGAGATAGAAATGATTGATACAGGTGGAGTTACAACAGATTCTGCTATCCCATTTTTTGAAGAGATTAGAGAGCAGACACTGCTTGCTATTGAAGAAGCGGATAGTTTGATTATGGTAGTGGATTCGCGTTTGGGGGTGACCTCTTTTGATGAGGATGTGGCTAAGGTTTTGCATCGAACGAAAAAGCCTGTCTGTGTTGCGGTAAATAAAGTAGATGATCATTCTTTTGAAAAGTGGACGACACCTTTTTATTCTTTGGGATTTTCTAATGTGGTGGGAGTTTCTGCTAAGCAAGGGTTTCAGATTGCAGAATTGTTAGAGGCGGCATTAAAAGATTGTCCTGTTGATGACACTGTTTTTCATGATGAGTATCCAAATGCTATTAAGTTAGCTATTGTTGGACGTCCGAATGTGGGTAAATCGACTCTTTTGAA
>JBAWWQ010000327.1:0-1558 GCA_037146655.1 Chlamydiota bacterium
ATATTGCGGAGCGGCTACTTTTGCAGCTTCTAAACGTTTGCGCATCGCATCCAGCTCTTCCGGAGTATCAAAAGCATAATAAGCGTGTCCGCCATCAATCAGTTGTTTGGCATATTTGGCATAAATGCCTAACTCTTTTCTTTCACTTTGACGATATGGAGCAAACTTTCCGTCTCCGAAACCAACCCCTTCATTCGGCTCAATGCCACACCATTTCAAGGCATTGATGATATATTCTTCCGCACCATTTACAAAGCGTGTTTGATCGGTATCTTCAATACGAAGGATAAAATCTCCTCCGTGCTTTTTTGCATACAAGTAACTGAACAAAGCTGTGCGTACGCCACCCATATGCAAACCACCTGTCGGGCTTGGCGCGAAACGCAATCTTACTCTCCTGTTTTCCATAGTTTTTTTTAGTTTTGCAAAGATAGTAGTATATTTAAATCTTAATAGAAGAAAATCTACTCATACTTCGGTTTATCTTGTGAAAAAAAGCAGTAAAATTTGTTTGTGTTTTAATTTCTTATTGCTTTTTTCTGCGAATGTATTTTCTCAGGGAGATTCACTCCTATATTATTACAGCCAAGCTAAAACCCCTTCAGCCGAAAAGGTAAGACCTCTGATACAAAAATTCAACGGCAAGGACTCTGCAAAAATAACGCAGGTAGGTTCCAAAATCTATAACAAAGAAAACAAGGTAAATTATTATGATCAGGTTGCTGAACGCTTTTATCTGCAGGATGATTATGACAATGCAAGATTGTATTATGCAAGATCTCTTAATGCTGCAAAAGAAACACTGGATAAAAGTCTTATAGCTGAAGAACTTTCTTCTCTTGGCGACATCTATCGTCTGCAGGATCAGAATGCGGCAGCGTTAAATTATCTTTTCCAAGCTGTTTATTTGTATAAAGATCTCGGCATGACCGAAAAAATGGCGCATAATTTAGCGTTGATTGGTGATATAAACAGGTGCGTAGAACATTATCCTGATGCTTTAAAATATCTGAATGAAGCACTCGAACTCTGCGTAAAAAATAACTGGTACAAGGATGAAGGCTTTTGTTGTAGTTCCATCGGAGGGGTCTATCAACTGCAGAAAAATTATGATAAGGCACTTTATTACTACAAAAAGGGATTAGAACTTTCTGTAGCGATAAAAGATACTGTCAGAGAAATTGATTTTAATTATTCTACCGGTGATCTGCTGGTGGAACAGGGAAAATGTAAAGAAGCTCTGACCTATCTGAATAAAGCGCTGGATCTTGATAAGATCGTAAAAGATAATTATCACATGGGCTTTTGTTACATGGGACTTGCAAAGGCGGATCTTCAACAAAAATTATTTTCAAGATCTATAGACGAGGGGCTGAAGGCTTATCAGTATGGCGTTTTAATGAATGCCCCCGGATTGCGCGCTCATGTTGCAAAAATATTATATCAAGCCTATTCCCAATCGGGGGATTTTAAGAATGGATTTAAATTTCTTAAAATAAATTATGATCTGTATGATAGCGTTATCAGCACAGATAACATAAAAGAACAAACTCAGATC
>JBAWWQ010000328.1:0-1540 GCA_037146655.1 Chlamydiota bacterium
TAAAATGATAGATTTTTCAAATTGTTAGATTTTAAATTATCCATAATTGAGGTTAAATTTAGCAACCGTCACAAAATCTTAACAAAAATATTATGGAAGGAAGGAAGGAAGGTATAATCATTAATGTTAACTGCTTTGTATTTTTCAGTATGACGATCTTTACTGATAACTAACATAGTTTAAGTATCTTTGGCGTACTGGTTTGTTAAATTAGAATAGTGAGGACAAAATTGTGCCTAAAAACTTTTACCCCGACCAAGTTCTGGGGTATTTGACTGGCAAAGAAGATTCTCTTTTTGGAGAGTCTTTATTCAATGGAAAATGTGACGGATTGTTAGCTGCAATCCCACTCATTATAAAAAATTGGACGGATGAAATTTCACCTATGGAGTTTAACATCTGTCGTGCAGGCAACAAATGGCTTTTTGAGAATTTTGAAGAGCAATTGAGAATTTTGAAAAATGAGGGCTACATTTCTATCTCAGCAGATAGGACAGTTAGTGTGACAGACAAACTTGTCGATTTCTACTCGCGTAGAGTCTCAGAGGAGGTGACTGATTAAACAAGAAACAGGGAAAGGCATAAGCTCTTTTCCTGTTTTACCTTCCCTGAGCAGGCGGATTATTAGCAACCGATGGTTTTTGCAATTTACGTTGCTCTGCAAGCTGTATAGTTAAATCTTTTGCCCTTGAAGGTGTCATATATGCTAATACTGCACCAACCTTACGCTCAGACATTTTATCAACCACCGTTAGCAAAACCGGCATATCAAGCTCTTCAAATATCCTTGCGGCATCTTTTGGTTTCATGCTTTCATAGATTTTAACCAAGCTCTTTATTTTTATATCCTCTTGCTCATTATATTTTGCCAGCAATGTTTCAACTTCTTTTTTCATTTTTTGTAAATTGCCAATTTTTTCATCAATACGCCCCTCTGTCGCCACCAACATATTTTCCTTAAGTTGAACTTGTTTACCCCATTCATCTAGCTCTTGTCTTCTTTTTGCAAGGCTTTGGAGAAGATCTATTTCCACTTGCGAAAATTCATGCTTTGCAACTTCATCTTCTTCGGTATCGCCATTAGCATCAGCAGAAGGCGGTTTTGCACTCGGCTCATTTTCTTTTTTAGATTCTTCTTTTTTTTCCTCTTTTGCAGGTGGGTTTTTTGATTCACCTTGCGCTAAAGCCTCTTGCGGAGAAAATGATAATAAAATTATTCTGCCATCGCGCATTACTTCGCCAACCTTTACTCCTAGCAACAAGAATGCTAAGAATATAGTGAATGGAATTACTCTAATTTTACGCATTTATTTACCTGCTCGACTTAATGGCAGCAAGCAATTCACGTTCAGCCCCTGTACGAGGAAGTGGCTTTTCTTCTTGTCGCCTAGAGGGCATATTATTAGAAACTGATAATGTTTTTAATACATTCTCTATCGATTGTTTTTGTTGTTCATTCTCTCTAACATCAACTGGCTTAGAAATATTTGTAGTATTTGGATTGTAACTATTATTGCTTCTATGATCACCTGATTTTGCC
>JBAWWQ010000329.1:0-1534 GCA_037146655.1 Chlamydiota bacterium
GGTTATTTAAATAAATCTGTTTATGGCTCTTGTGCACTTCACGCTTGAAAGGGCCAATCATATAGAACGTAAAACACTTATACAGACTGCCTTAAGGCGGTCTAATGTTAATTGTTGAGTTTAGTCCTTGAAAATAATAGGGTTTGATTCAAGTGAATTCAGGAAAATTCCCCTACTTTCTGGTCAATTGCGGAAAAAATGCAAGACTCCACAGAGAATTCTTAATGATATTATGGATGACATAAATAGTAAAAGTCTAAGATGTCTTGAGTTTAGACTTCTTCCTAGCTTTTGATTTAGTCGCAGCTTTTTTTACGCGTTTCTTAGTAGGGCTACTCATATCTTTTGCCATTGAATAGAGAACATCTGGACAGATATCTATGCCATTAGGCCAACAGATTGAATATCCATCACACTCCACTTGTTTGAAATACTCAACATCTTTTAATTGAAGGAACATGTTTTTCGCATTTTTTAACATCCCTGCTAAATCCACTTCTTTGCTTTTGCCAACATTGAATTGAATTTTAAGCTTATATTCGCTTAGATATTCTACTTTTTTAACTCTGTACGGCATATTCACCTTTATGCATCTTTGCTTAATGGATCAATTTTTTTAAATCCTTTACCACTTGTTAAGGATTTCCAATTATCTAATAATTCTTTTTTATAAATATTTGCCCAAGCAGTTACTAACCTTTCTTGTTTTTTAGGAAACTTCCCTTCCAGCAATTTCCCACTTGAAATACTAAAAACACCTTCATAATCTCCATAAATGGCATGAAAATGAGGTGGAGCATGCTCCTTAGCATACATTCTGATAATGATGTGAAAAAATCTACAGATTTCTGGCATACCATCTACTCTTTACTCTACCCATAGTAGAGAATTAACTTGATGATAACATGACATGAAATTTTACATAAGATCTGTTTTTTCAAAAAACCATTTACTCTTCTCTTGAATACACCTCAAGATTATTATCAATTGCGTAAAATTTGGGGAAATTGACAATTTTTGAATTTTTTAAGAAACAATCGATTTGATGTAAACGTCTATACAAGAATTGATTAAAAATAGAAAAAAATACTCCGGATGCTAGATTCGAACTAGCGACCAACGGATTAACAGACCCCTTCTTAGGATCGCTCTGAATGCATCTGAGTATTTCAGAACGAGGTTTTCCTCTCAAGAAAATTAAGGTTTGATTCAAGTGAATTCAGGAAAATTCCCCTACTTTCTGGTCAATTGCGGAAAAAATGCGGAAAATTCCACACAGGATTCTTAATGATATTATGGATGACAAAAATAGTAAAAGTCTAAGTCGTCTTAAGCTTCGACTTTTTCCTAGCTTTTGATTTAGTCACAACTTTTTTGGCACGTTTCTTTGTGGGTTTACTAATATCTTTTGCCATTGAATAGAGGACATCGGGACAGATATCTATACCGTTAGGCCAACAAATGGAATACCCGTCACATTCAACCTTTTTGAAATACTCAATATCTTTCAATTGAAGGAACATGTTTTTCGCAT
>JBAWWQ010000330.1:0-1532 GCA_037146655.1 Chlamydiota bacterium
CTTTTATGGAAGTTTCTTTATTTTTTCTTAATTTTAATAAAATAATGATAAAGCTGATTTCAAAAGAGGTCTGTTTATGAAAGTTAACAATAACTTGAGGTAAATCATGGATGTATTTGAGCTGTTTACTTAAGTCTAGGATGTTTTTCATGATCTCTTCTTCGTTACGGTGAACAAAGATAGGATGAATTAATCCTTCGATTCTATTACCAACCTCTATTGCAAGCTTCTTTTTTAGATCTTTAATTTCTTTGCTAGTATAGGCCATATGATCTGTTTTTTTAACTTCTAAATAAACGCTTCGAACACGTTTTAAGCCTCTTCTATCTACTATGCTAGAGTTAGGAATAATATGAGAACTAGGAAGTATGGACTGAACAGCGTTTAAGAGATGTTTTTCTTCAAAAACTTCATGATCATTTAAAAAGTTCATGCAAATTAATATTCCTAGAATAGGATAGTCTGCATGATCTAATCGCAGAGTGGTACGTAATACTTTTGTACTAATATGGCGTTTATTTGGGTCTGTAGTTACTGCGTTTTTAATAATTTTACGGAAGATGTAATTGTAAGAAATCAAGCGGTTTAAATGTTTGATGTCGTGAGAAATTGTATAACTATCTTTTAGGTGAGACATGAATTGATGCATTTCAGAATAGATGTCTCGATCAAATGCTGTAGGTTTAAGGTCTAATAAAGGAGCGATATGATCTTTGATTTGAGTAACTTTATCTTCAGCAAGACATTTGGTTGTTAGCTGATTCATGTATTCCCATAGACTTGGTTCAATCTCTTTAGAAGAACGATCTAAAAGGGAGATGATGTTTTCTTGAATTAAGAGTTTCTTTTGATCTAGGGATAAGGATTTGATTGAAATTACATGCCTTGTATGCTGGACTGCAGAGATATTTATTCTTAACTCATTTGATAAAGAGGGTAGATTAGCTTTGATTAGAGAGATATCTTGGGGATCTTGTACGTGTAAGATGATTTCACTTAAATAGTAAGAGTGCTTTGGATAAAGCTCAAATTCAAAAGCAAGGGAGCGGGTATTAACAATAGGGATTTGTTTACCTGGAATTAGCCACCGGCTGTAAAAATCACACATAAAGCGGCCTACACCATGGGTGTGATTTGTAGAACAGATTAATGTGATGGAGATACTCGGATTGTCTTTGTCAAAACAGGTGTAATCAATAAAAGGAACTTTTTCATGAAATCGATTAAAATAAATGTCTAACTCATCTATGCAAGGTTCAGTTATTGGTTGATTATTGTAAAAAATTGGCATAGCAATTTTTTCAATAAGGCTTTCAATAGAGTGGACATAATAATGGTAAATTTTTTCATGACCCGAGGGGACTGGAAAGTTTGTTTTAATTTTTGGTAAAAAAATCTTAGTCATGAAATTTCTTTGAAAGGGGTGTCAAATACCAGCTGGTATATTGTTTTTTTGCAGGAAATTAATATTTTTTTTAAATAATCTCAATCTTTTTTTTTGGTAAAACGGATTTTATGGATATGTACAGAGC
>JBAWWQ010000331.1:0-1521 GCA_037146655.1 Chlamydiota bacterium
TGGCTATTTAGATCAAAAACAAGCACATAATTATTACCCCACGCATTTATGGGAAAATGATCAATGGGATAGTTTACAAAATCCTTTTATCAATGTACATAGTTCCATCAATCCAATCACAGCAACGGATGCTGATTTTGAAAAGTATCGTGGTAAGGATTATGCACCTGCGAAAATGACTCAAAAAGCATTAGGCTTTATAGAAAAAAACGGAAGTCATCCTTTTTTTCTATACCTCCCTTATACTATTCCGCATTTATCCCTACAAGCACCAGTTGAGTATGTAAAAAAATATATTGGAGAATTTGAAGAGCAGCCTTACTATGGTGAAAAAGGCTATGCGCCCAATAAATATCCAAGGTCTACTTATGCTGCTATGATTTCATTTTTAGATGATCAAGTGGGCATCATTATAGATAAAATAAAAAAAATGGGGTTGGACAATAATACCCTTATTATGTTTTCAAGTGATAATGGTGCAACTTTTTCGGCAGGAGTGGACGTTAAGTATTTTAACAGTGTGAGTGGACTAAGGGGATTAAAAATGGATTTATATGAAGGTGGAATCAAAGTGCCCTTTATTGCAAGATGGCCTGGGAAAATAAAAGCTAATGCGGTTTCAGATATCTTATCTGTTCAATATGACATCATGCCTACCTTGGCCGAATTAACGGGGAAGCCATTACAGTTGGATGGGGTTTCATTACTTCCTACTTTATTAAGCAAGAACAATGTTCAATCTAGTCGACCTTTTATGTATTTCGAGTATCCCGAAAATGGAGGTCAAATGGCCGTTCGAATAGGGAAGTGGAAGGGTGTAAAAATGAATGTGCGTAAAAATCCATTAGGGGATTGGGAATTATTTGACATTGAAATAGATCCCAATGAAAAAAACAATGTAGCGAGCAGCAATATAAAAATCATTGAACAAATGAAACAAATTGCAAAGCAACAACATTTACATCCACAAGTAATCGATTGGGAATTCATTGATCCTAAGATTCCAAAAGCAAATAAATAATTAAAAAAGAAGCCCTCCGCATAGCAGAGGGCTTCTTTTTTATTCAGCCTAATTAGTCAATAATTTGCTCGGAAATTTTCCCCGTCGCTTTATTTTTTAAGATTAATTTTTTAACTCCATAGTGGGTCATTTCCTCCTTCACTAAATAATGGTCTGCATCATATTCTACCAAGTGACTTTCCTTAGATAATCCTGTTTGACCTCTCCAAATATCTAGTTGAACAGGTTCCCATAATTTTGTTTTCGCCGATTTGTATGCTGCGTCTAATATAGCATTCACTACATAGCCATCGTAGAATGTTTCCTTAGGAGCAACGCCTTTTTCCATCGAATTAAACATGTCCATGAACATATGATTGTAACCAAGTTCATTTAACTCATCTCCCACAGGGAATAACCAACCACTATTGCTTTCTGATTTTTCAGAAATATAATCACCTCCTTTCCCAGTGGTAAACATTTCGAAACCTGTTCTTAAAAAACTATTAATCCATATGGTT
>JBAWWQ010000332.1:0-1518 GCA_037146655.1 Chlamydiota bacterium
CTTAGATACAGTAGGATTTTGCAATAAAAACTAATTTATACGAAAGGTGTTAGTTTGAAGCCGAACAAAACCATCGGGAAAGAAAGGTTTTATTTTTTATCTACAGAATAGAGACTTTCCATCTATTTGTGTAAATTCGATTATAGGCACTTAAATTCTCCCTTCAAATTTGATCATAAAATGAGCCATAGCCTCACCCCAATTTTGAATTGGCATAGTCCATTTTCGAGTAATGTAATTAATTGTCAAGTATAACATCTTAAACACAGATTCATCGTTGGGAAAAACTCTCTTGTTTTTAGTAACCTTACGTAGTTGACTATTGACGGATTCAACGGCGTTGGTGGTATAAATCACCCTACGTATGGCATCAGGGTATTGTAAGAAAATCATTAGATTTTCCCAGTTAGCGTACCAAGATTTAGCAATCTGAGGATATTGTTTACTCCACTTTGAATCAAAGGATTCTAAGGCTAAAAGAGCATCTTCCTCAGTTGAGGCCGTGTAGATAGGTTTTAGGTCTTCTACAAGCTCTTTCCTGTCTTTATAGGATACGTATCTTAGACTATTTCTGATCTGATGAACTATACAGAGTTGATGTTCAGTTTTAGGGTATACTGCTGAGATAGCTTCAGACATACCAGTAAGGTTGTCAGTACAGGCAATTAACATATCTTGCATTCCTCGATTCTTCATTTCAGTTAAATTACCAAGCCAAAATTTAGCACCTTCATTTTCGCTGATCCAAAGGCCTAAAACGTCTTTTTGACCAGATAAATCAATGCCTAAAGCTACATATACGGATTTATTGATAATACGCTTATCTTGTCTTACCTTAAGCACTAAACAGTCAAAATATACGATAGGATATACTGATTCAAGAGGCCTACCTTGCCAAGCTTTGACATCATCCATGACATCATCGGTAATCCTACTAACAAGGCTTTCGCTAATGTCAGCACCGTATAGTTCCTGAATCTGTAGTTTAATATCGGATAAACTCATTCCCTTGGCATATAAGGATAGGATTTTTTGATCTAAACCTTCAATTCTTGTTTTTCTTTTTGGAATGATTGCAGGTTCAAACTCAGCGTCTCTATCTCTTGGAACATCTATTGTAATAAGACCGTTATCGGTGATTAAATTCTTTTGTGATATGCCGTTACGAGCGTTATTAGAAGTGATAACACGGTCGTATCTATCATAGCCTAGATGATTATTCATCTCTGCCTGTAAAGCTTTTTCTACAAGACGTTTAGTCAATTGCTTCAATAACCCGCCTTCGCTTAAAACATTCGATAGATCTACATCTTTACTTACTAGTAAATCTATTGCTGCGGATATAGCTTCATTATTTTTATTATTGGTAGTGTTTTTAGTCATATTTTATTCCTCTTGGTTATATTAATTGATTATATAACCTATAAGGAATTTACACACTTAGATGGACAGACCCTATGCTTCAACGTAATCTTTCTTTGTTATATAAAACGGCTCCTTTTCTTCAATATCATAATG
>JBAWWQ010000333.1:0-1502 GCA_037146655.1 Chlamydiota bacterium
ATGTTTTAGAGTATATCCTACTGCTGCGCGTTCTTTTATTGATCATTCAGATTTTTTAAAATCTAGGCCTAATTATGCATCTCTTTTTGAACTGGATCCAGTAGACGACTCTGCCTGGGCTTATGGACTGAAAAAAGCAGGCTATGCTACTGCCTCAGACTACCCAAGAAAATTATTAAAAGTCATTGCCGACTTTGAACTATCTCAATATAACTTTCCAGAATTGGCCAAAGAAGATGCTATAGAATCAGACAAAAAAGCTGCAATTGTTATAGATTCAAGTTTAAAGCCCAAAACAGATACCATTCACCAGTCACTTGCAAAAGATACCTTGATCTTAAAATCTATAGAAAGTCCTAAAAAAGATACGGCTATCATCGTAAAGAAAGATACTTTAGTAATGATAGCAGATACTGTTCGTCTTTCCAATGTCAAAGGAATTAGCAGTACTGAAACCATTGTCAACAGTATTCCAAATGCGATTCAAACCATTGACATGTTAAAAGGCGAACCCAAAAAAGATACTGCCCTTCGCTCAGACACATTGCCTAAAAAGACAATGGTCTCCACCCCCAACTACCCCGCTGCAAGATTTAAAATCAACGACATTGCGGTGATATGGGCCAAAGCAGGCAGCTCCTATCTTGCCATTGCCAACAGCAATAATGTACCCTTGTATAAACTATTTGAATACAATGAAATACCAGCCGCTGATTTATTAGCCTCAGACCAATTGGTATTTTTGGCTGCGAAGAAAAAGGAAACACCTAAAAAAGTACATACTTTAAAAGCAAATGAAACTTTGTATGGCATTAGTCAATCAGAAGGCATTCAACTTAGCTTCTTAAAACAATACAATCCAAAAGCCACAGATGATAATTTAAAAGTAGGTGATTTTTTATTCTTATTCACCCCTTTTGATGCACCCAAAAAAAGCAACGCTTTCCTAGAAGCCTTCAAACCATTGTCCAATAAAAATCCAGCGCAAAAAAACAATAGCAGTTCAATAACTAAGCCATTAGCAAAAATTGAGTCAAGTGCCAAAGACAGTTTGCCTGCCCTTAAAGACAAACCTGCTCCCAAAAATAAATTGGACTTATTAAAAAAGCTGAACCCTTTTAATAAAAAGAAAGCCGATTCAACCACTATAAAATAATCTTATGCATTCAATCAAAGTTTTAGATAAAGAATTTGAGCCCTACTTAAGCGAAAAAGAGATTCAAGAAAAAATAAATGAACTCGCTGTTCAACTCAATAAAGATTATGCTGGTAAAAAACCTATTTTTTTATCTATATTAAATGGCTCATTTTTATTTACCGCCGACCTTTTCAAACAAATTACCATCGAAGCCGAGGTTTGTTTTATAAAATTAGCTTCTTATAAAGGCATGACTTCCTCAGGCAATGTAATTACCGCTATTGGCTTAGAAGCCAATGTCACGGGTAGGCACATCATTATTATGGAAGACATTATTGATACAGGAAAAACCCTGCACCATTAC